>JAJDAI010000730.1 GCA_029261955.1 Deltaproteobacteria bacterium
CGAGCCCGTGAGCACGTTGAGGAAGAAGAGGCAGCGAGCCACCTGCCAGCCGCCGCGGTTGCCCATCGACGCCGCGCGCCAGTTGTGGGCCGCGACCTTGTTGCCGGCGTTGGCGATGTACTTCGCGGCCTCGCGGATGCGCTCCACGGGGACCTGCGACTCGGTGGCGGCGCGCTCGAAGGTGAAGCCGCGGTACAGCGACTTGAGCACGTCGACAAAGGCCGACCAGGCCCACGGGGTATCCCCCTTCGCAGCCCGCGCAGCGCTCAACACCTTCTTGGTCTCGTCGTCCTCCAGGAAGCCCTCGGCGGCGTCCAGGAACACGTCCCAGTTCACCCACTTCTTCACGAAGGCCTGGTCCCAGCGGTCGGTCTGGAGCAGGTGGTTGATGATCGCGAGCAGCAGCACGGACTCGCTGCCCGGCCAGGTCGGCAGCCAGACGTCGGACTTCGCCGCGGTGTTCGAGAGCCGCGGGTCCAGCGTGATGATCTTCGCGCCCTTGCGCTGCGCTTCGATGATGCGCTGGGCGTGGGGGTTGAAGTAGTGCCCCGACTCCAGGTGCGCGCTGATGAGCACGATGGCGCGGGCGTTGGCGTAGTCCGGGCTGGGCCGGTCGGCGCCCGACCAGAAGGTGTAGCCGGCGCGGCTCGCGGCGGAGCAGATGTTGGTGTGGGAGTTGTGCCCATCCACGCCCCAGGCCTGGATGGTGCGGTTGGCGTAGTGGTCCTCTCCCGGACGGCCCACGTGGTACATGATCCCGTCGCGGCGCTTCGCACGAGAGGCCCGCATCTTGTTGGCGATGTCGTCCATCGCCTCCTGCCAGGTCACGCGCTTCCACTTGCCCTCGCCGCGCTTCCCGACCCGCTTCATGGGGTGGAGGATCCGCTCGGGGTCGTAGGTCTGATTGTGGGTCGCGGGGCCCTTGGCGCAGTTGCGGCCCCGGCTGCCGGGGTGGGCTGGGTTGCCCTCGAACTTGCGGATCTCGAAGGTGCCCTTGTCGACGTAGGCCATCAGCCCGCAGGCGGACTCGCAGTTGAAGCAGACGGTGGGGACCATCGTGTAGCGGCGCGCGACCTTCTTCGGCCACGCCTTCGCATCCCACTCGACCCAGTCGTCCCAGTGCTCGGGCGGCGGGTACTGCGACAGGCGGCCGTCGGGGTGCTGGACCTCCGTCAGCTTGACCGGCTGCCCCTCGTGCACCGAGTACACGGGCTGCTGCATGCCCTCGGTGGAGACCGGGACCCGGCCGGTGCGCATGCGCTCGCCCTGCTTCGCGACCGCTTGGGCGAGGCGTCCCAGGAAGGTGTCGGTGGGGGAGCTCATGAGTTCGGGACCTCCTGCGGGGCCATGACGAAGGCGTGTTCGAAGAGGTACAGGCCGGCGATGGAGGCGACGGCGCCGAGGGCGGCAAGGAAGCCGCCGCCGGGGACCAGGAGCGCCAGCGGCACGAGGTGCCCGACCACGATGGAGCCGATCCAGAACTGGTTCTTGTAGCGGCCGTGGCTGATCTCGTGAGCGGCCCGAGCCGCCACCTCGCTGGCGTGCGGCATGCCGAACTCGCCGAGCAGGGTGACGAAGAGGTCGACGGCGAGTGAGATCCCGAAGGTCCAGCGCACCGCGGAGAGCAGCTCCGGCGGCACCGTGACCACCAGGTCGATCAGCAGGACCCCGGCCGCACCCATCATCACCGCCTGGATCAGCAGGTGAGGAGGCAGCAGCGGGCTCTGCCAGAGGTCGCGGCCCTCGGCCTGTCCGAAGAGGAAGGCGGTGTAGATGGCCGTGCCGAGCGCGAGGGGCAGCGCCGCGATCAGAAGCGGCGTCCTCAGCGCCGCAGCGAGCCCGCCGTCGATGCCGAGCACCGCCGCCGTCTCGAGGGCCCACCAGAGCCCGACGACCGTGCTGAAGCCCATCAGGAAGAGGGCGCCGCGGGCCAGCCAGGAGCGCCAGTTGGGTCGCGCGAGGATGTAGAGGAAGCGCTCGGGGCGCTCCAGGTCGCCGACCAGCAGGGCGGTCGTGGCCAGCATCATCACCGTGCTCAGCAGCCCGGCCGCGACCGCGGTTCCGCCGTCGAAGGGCAGGCCCATCAGCCAGGCGACGCCGAGGACCAGGAGGAGTCCCGAGCCGATGCCCTTCGTGACCAGGTAGGCCGGCACCGGCCAGTGCCAGGGCACCTTGTGCTGCGCGTTGTAGCCGACCTGCACCATGTGCTCGGCGCGGCTGCCGCCGATCTGGATGGGGCCAGCCTCGGGCAGGCCCTGGGGCTGGGGCGGACGCAGCGCGACCCCGCTCCCGCCCACCTGCGGCAGCGCCCTCACCGGGGTCGCCGCGAAGGTGGGGGGATGGAGCGGCAGCACGTCCGCCGTCGCGAACATCGTCGGGGTGCGCTCGGTCGCCGTGGGGTGCAGGTTCACGTCGGTGCCGTTGATGTAGAACACCTTCGGCGCGGTGCCCTGCTCGGGCTTGCGCACGGTGACCTTCTCCCGCGCGAGCACCTGTGCGATCTCGGTGGTCGGATCGTTGAGATCCCCACTCAGGATGGCGTGCGCGGGGCAGACGACGACGCAGGCCGGCTCCAGGCCGACGTCGATGCGCGGCGCGCAGAAGTTGCACTTCGCTGCGGTCAGCGACTCGGGGTCGATGTAGATCGCGTCGTAGGGGCAGGCCTGCATGCAGGCCTTGCAGCCGATGCAGGCGTCGCTCGCGAACTCCACGATGCCGTCGTCCCGCTGGTACATCGCCTGCGTGGGGCAGATGCGCGTGCAGGGCGGGTTGTTGCAGTGGTTGCAGCGGGTGACCTGGAAGTGGCGCTGCGTGTCGGGGAAGAGGCCCGTCTCGGTCGTCTTGACCCAGGTCCGGTAGACGCCCAGCGGCACCTCGTTCTCGCTCTTGCAGGCGGTGCTGCAGGCGTGGCAGCCGATGCAGCTGCGCCCGTCGATGACGAAGCCGTGGTTGGGGCTGTGGCTCACCGACTTGGGGGTGCCTGCGTCGTGACTTCGGCTCATGTGTGCACCTCGGCGCGCCGCGCCATCCAAGCGTCCCACCAGCGGAACAGCACCATCCCCGCGATCATCCCGGGCATGAAGACGAAGGCCTCGTTCATGCCCGAGCCGAAGCCCACGATCGCCGGCCCCGGGCAGAAGCCCGCGATGGACCAGCCGATGCCGAAGAGGGACGCCCCGATCAGCAGCCGCGGCGTGATGTCGGTGCGGCTGGGGATCTGGAAGCGTCCGCCCAGCAGCGGCGCAGAGCGCTTCGTGATCAAGCGGAAGGCGATGGCGTAGACCACCAACGCGCCGCCCATGACCAGCGCGAGGCTCGGATCCCAGGCGCCGGTGACGTCCAGGAAGCCGATGACCTTGGCCGGCTGGGTCATGCCTGCGACGACGAGGCCGGCGGCGAACAGAACGCCTGCCAGGAAGGCGGAGACCTGGTACTTCAAAGCGTGCCTCCGAAGAGCTGCGTGACGATCGTCGCGGTGATGGCGCCGGTGGCCATGAAGGTGACGGTGGCGACCATGGAGCGGGGCGAGACGCGGCTGATGCCGCAGACCCCGTGGCCCGAGGTGCAGCCCGAACCCAGGCGGGTCCCGAAGCCGACGATCACCCCGGCCACCGCAATCGCAGGAGCCGAGCGCTCCACGTCCACGGCGAAGCCCGAGGGCATCAGGAAGCCCATCATCACGCCGCCGACCAGCAGCCCGCCCACGAAGGCCAGGCGCCAGCCGATCTCGCCGGGCTTCGGCCCGATGAGCCCCGAGACGATCCCGCTGATGCCTGCGATCCGCCCGTGGAAGAGCATCATCGCCGCCGCCGACAGGCCGATGAGCACGCCTCCGATGGTGGCGGCGATGGGGGTGAAGTTCTCCATCAGTGGCGCTCGGGGACTGCGGGGGTCTGCACCGTCGCGCGGCCCTCGTCGTTCCAGATCATCATCCCGCCGTTCATGGACGCGACGTGCTGGAAGCCCATGGACTCGAGCAGGGCGGCGGCCGTGCCCGAGCGCCCGCCGCTGCGGCAGATGGTGACCAGGGGCGCCGCGCGGTCCCACTTCTGGGCGGCGGCGGACACCGTCGCCAGGGGCACGAGCTCGGCATCGACGATGTGGCCGAGCTCGCCGGTGAACTCGCCGGGCTCCCGGACGTCGATCAGGCGGACCCGGCCGAAGCGGGCGACGACCCAGCCGGTGTCCACCTCGGGGATGCCGTCGTGGCTGCGCACCACGTGGCCCCAGGCGGCGGGGGCGGGCTTGACCTCGGGCAGCCCGCAGCGCTGGTTGGCCGGCACGGCCTCGGCCAGCTTCTTCGGCGGGGCGAGCTTCAGCTTGCCCATGATGTCGCTGAACTCCTCCAGGGAGGTGCCGCCGAGGCGCGGGTTGTGCCGCATCTCCTCACCGATGGTGCTGACCGTGCGGCCCTTGTAGTCGTGGCCCGGGTAGACCGAGGTCGAGTTGGGCAGGCTGAACAGCTTGCTGTGCACGCTGGAGTACAGCGTCTCGGCGCTGCCCTGCTGGAAGTCCGTGCGGCCGCAGCCCCGGACGAGGAGGGTGTCGCCTGTGAACACGGCCCCGGCGTCGGCCACGTAGAAGCTCATGCAGCCGTCGGTGTGCCCCGGCGTGGCGCGGCACTCGATGGTGTGGGGGCCGAACTCCACCGTGTCCCCGTCCTCCGCCGCGACGTCGACGCAGGGAGCGCCGCCCCGGGCCGACAGCACGCTCTTGCTGCCCAGCTTCTGCCGCAACAGGCCGGAGCCCGTGATGTGGTCGGCGTGCACGTGGGTCTCGAGCGTGAACTTCAGCCTCAGCCCCAGCTCGTCCAGGAGCTGCGCGTCGCGATCGACGTGCTCGCGGACGGGGTCGATGAGGACGGCCTCACCGCTCTCCTCGTCGCCGAGCAGGTAGGTGTAGGTGCAGGACTCGCGGTCGAAGAGCTGACGAAAAAGCATGGTGCTTCTCCCGATGGTCTGGTTTGGGGGCAGGTGGCCCGGGCTGAGACAAGAGCAGCATCCGTGCCAGCTCCGATCCTGAGGTCCCAGGCACGCAGTTTGAGGGTTTTCGCACCATCCCGCTCACGCGCGGGTCCATACAGGTCGCGCCACGTCTCTCGATGTTGCGACAGAGCGAAACGGCACAGCCTCGTGGATCGGGCTTGCGGATCCCGAAGCTCGTCCCAAGATGTCGCGACATGCCGAAACACCGCACCCCCCGCGTCTTCCATGGAATCGTCAGCGCCGCGCCGGAGATGCTCGATCTGTTCGAGCTCGTCCGCCGCGTCGCACGCACCGACGCCTCGGTCCTCGTCCGGGGTGAGACCGGCACGGGCAAGGAGCTGGTCGCCCGCGCGGTGCACGAACTCAGCCGCCGCTCCGACGGGCCCTACCGCGCCGTCAACTGCGCGACGCTGAGCCCGGAGCTGCTGGCCTCGGAGCTCTTCGGGCACGTCAAAGGCGCCTTCACGGGGGCGGTGAAGGACCGGCGCGGCCTGTTCCGCCTGGCGGACAAGGGCACGCTCTTCCTGGACGAGATCGCGGAGATCCCCCTCGACATCCAGGCCCGGCTGCTGCGCATCCTCCAGGAGCAGCGCTTCGTGCCCCTGGGCGGCACGGACTCGGTCAGCGTGGACGTGCGGCTCGTGGCGGCGACCCACCGCTCCCTGCGCCGCGAGGTCGAAGGCGGCCGCTTCCGCGAGGACCTGATGTACCGCGTCCGCGTGGTGCCGCTGTTCCTGCCCCCGCTGCGCGCGCGCACGGGCGACGTGGAGGTGCTGACCGAGCACTTCGTCGATCAGTTCAACGAGTCGGGGTTCCGGCGGGTCGAACGCATCGCGCCGGACGTCTGGGACGCCCTGTTGGGCCACCGCTGGCCGGGCAACGTGCGCGAGCTGCGCAACGCCCTCGAGTACGCCTTCGCGGTGGGCGAGGGCGCGACGCTGAGCCTGGACGAGCTGCCGCCCGAGCTGCGCGGCGAGGGTCCACCCGAGGAGCCCCAGAAGGAGCTGTCGCTGAGGGACATGGAGCGTCAGCAGATCCTGGCTGCGCTCCGTCGCTCCGGCGGGCGCAAGGGCGGCGCCGCGGAGCTGCTGGGCATGAGCCGCTCTACGCTGTGGCGGAAGATGCGGGAGCTGGGTCTCTGACGGCCTCGGCGACGGTCAGCCGCTGCTCGATGAGGGCGTCCAGGTGGGCGCGCTTCACGACCTCCCGCACCGGCCCCTTGGCGCCGGCCAGCACCAGGCGGATGCCCCGCTCCTGGTAGGCCTCCGCGAGGTCGTGCAGGGCGTGCGCGGCGGAGCTGTCGAGGTCGTTGATCGACGTCGCGTCGAGCACCACCGCCTGCAGGGGCTCGGTGGCCTCGGCCTCCAGGCGCTCGAGCGTGTCCTGCAGGAAGGTGACGTTGCCGAAGTAGTAGGCGGCGTCGAAGCGCACGGCGAGCACACCGGGCGTCGTCTCGGCCTCGGGGTGGTTCAGCACGTTGCGGTAGACCTCGGTCCCGGGCAGGCGCCCGAGCACCGCGAAGTGCGGCCGCGTGCGCCGCGCCACGAACCAGAGCAGCGAGGCGCCGACGCCCACGACGATGCCCTGCTCGATGCCCAGGCTCAGGGTCGCGCCGAAGGTCAGGACCAGCAGCCCGAAGTCCGAGCGCTTGACCTGCCAGAGGTGCTTCGCCTCCTCGAGGTCGATGAGGCCGGCGACCGCGACGACGATGATGGCCGACAGCGACGCCTTGGGCATGTAGTGGAACAGCGGGGTCAGGAAGAGCAGGGACAGCCCGACCATCGCAGCCGTCACCATGCCGGCGAGCGGGGTGCGTGCGCCGGCCTGGTCGTTGACCGCGGAGCGCGAGAAGCCGCCCGTGACCGGGTAGCCGCCGAAGAAGGCCGCCGTGATGTTGGCGAGGCCCAGGCCGAACAGCTCCTGATCGGGGTCGAGGCGCGCGCGGTGGCGGGCTGCGAAGACCTTCGCGACGGAGATGGACTCCATGAAGCCGACCAGCGCGATGGTGACCGCCGTGGGCAGCAGCACGCCCAGGGTCTCGGGGTCGAAGGTGGGCATCGAGGGCTTCGGCAGCCCCCCGGGCACCGCGCCGACGATGGCGACGCCCGCTGCGTCCAGCCCCATCAGGGCGACGGCTCCGGTCGCGATGCCCACGACGGCCAGCGCCCGGGGCGCCCGCGGCGCCCACTTCTTCAAGGCCACCAGGGCCCCGATCGAGCCGAGGCTGATGACGATCGTCTGGGGTTGGACCTCGCCGAGCCGCCCCAGGGCGTCCAGGAGGATGGCGTGCACGTGGTGGTTGCGCGCGAGCGGCACCCCGAGCAGGTGCTTGAGCTGGCTGAAGCCGATGATGAGCGCGGCCGCCGAGGTGAAGCCGCTCACGACGGGGTGGGCCAGGAAATTCACCACGAAGCCGAGCTTCAGCACGCCCATGCCGGCCTGCATGAAGCCGACCAGGGCCGCCAGCGTGATGGCCAGGGCCACCGCCTCGGGGCTTCCGGGCGTCGCGATCTGCCCCACGCTCGCCGCGACGAGCAGGGAGACCATGGCGACGGGGCCCACGGCCAGCTGCCGCGAGCTGCCGAAGAGCGAGTAGATGAAGAGCGGGATGGCCGAGGCGTACAGGCCGATGACCGGGGGCAGCCCGGCGAGCAGCGCGTAGGCCATCGCCTGGGGCACGAGCATGACCGCGACGGTCAGCCCGGCCGAGACATCAGAACCCAGATCACCGCGCTTGTAGTTGCGGAGCCAGGGGGCGAGGGGGTGCAGGCGGACAAGTCGCATGCCCGATGTAAAAGCATGCGGCGTGCCAGCTCTGAACAGAGGCTTCCTGGGGCGTTCTCGGGTATTCACGATTCAGGATGTCGCATGTTGGTGCAACAAGCTCGCTACGGTTCGTCGCCCCCGACCCGCGGCTCGGTGGGGTCGATGACCGGCGGCCCCCAGCTGACCGCGAAGGTCGCGATCACCTCGGCCCGGTCGGCGGCCGGGCCGCTGATGTGCGGGGGCCCGATGAGGAAGGTGTCGAGGTCGGCGAGCCAGCCGTCCGCGGGCTCCGCGCGGGGCACGGTCGACCGGACGAGCAGGTACTCCGCCGGGCCGTCGTCTTCGCTGTTGTAGCCGGGCGCTCCGGGCTCGTCGGGGGGATGCGGCGCGTTGGGATCGACCCGCTCCACGCCCTCGCGCCCCACCCAGACCAGCCCCCGGGAGGGGTAGACGGACCGCAGCCCGCGGCTGTTCCGCTGGAGCAGGTGCAGGTAGCTGCCTTCGGGGGCCTGCACCAGGAAGTGCACGCTGGCGTCGCGCGGCAGCTCCTCGTCGGCGGCCGCGCTGCGCAGCGTCGCGCCGGATTCGTCCACCAGGTCGAGCGCGATCGACGCCGGCGTGCTCTCACCGGCCTGGGCCGCGCCGAAGCAGAGCAGCAGCAGGAACCACCTCAAGGTCGAACCCCCAGGGAAGACAGCAGCCCGAGGCTACAGACCCAGCTCCTCGCCCAGCGCCGCCAGGTCGAAGTCGGCCACGTAGATGACACGGTATCGGCGGTCCTCCGGGCGGTCCATGTCCAGCGCGACCCACACCAGCCGGGTCTTCTGCTCCATGGGGACGAGCGTGGGGTCCATGTTGTCGACCGTGTCGACCACCTTCTTCGGCGGCTTGCTGCCGTCCATCGGCACCGCGACCAGGGGGTAGCCGGCGGCCTCGTCGTCGAGCACCGCGAAGACGTAGCGCCCCAGCGGGTCGAAGGCGTAGCCGCGGCTCTTCTCGGAGCGTCGCACGCCCTGGATGAGGGAGCGGGGCAGGGCGTCGTTCGCGCCCTTCACGAAGAGGTCGTAGCGGATGCCCTGCGGGTCCTCGCTGTTGGACAGGAACGCGAAGGCGTCGCCCTTGGGCGAGAAGCTGGGCTGCACCTCGTCGCTCGTCCCGAGCCGCACGACGGCTTCCTGGGAGAAGTTGCTCAGGTCGAAGATCCAGATGTCCCCGCCGAGCGGGTTGCGCAGCTCGTAGATGAGCTTCTCTTCCTTCGGGTGCCAGGAGGGGGCGATCTCCGACTCCTTCGTGAAGGTGATCCGCAGCGGCTCGGCCGCGTTGGTCGTGGGCGCCACCCACAGGTCCGTGCCCGAGCCGTCTTCGGCCTCGCTGACCACGATCACCTGCGTGCCATCGGCGCTGATGGCCGGCTGGGTCTGGGCTCCCTTGCCCGTGAAGCGCACGTCCATCGTCTCGAGCAGCACCTCGGCGCCCTTGGTCTTGTGCTGGACCACCATGGCGTTGTGGTTGCCGTCCTTCGTCCACTCGAAGCCGACGAGGTCCGTGAAGGACGCGGTGCCCTCGCCGTCGACGAAGGAGGGGTGGGCGTTGGGCCAGACCGAGCGGAAGAGGCCGTCGCCATCGAGGGGGCGGGCGTAGAAGGAGGTCTTGAAGGTGCCCTTGACCTGCTCGCGCACGCCGTAGGCCACCCAGGCGCCGTCGGGTCGGAGGCGGGGGCCGAAGGAGTGGCCGTCGTGCAGGCCCGCAGCGACCTTCCGGTACTTCGACGGAGCTTCCTTCGGCTTCTCGCCGACGGCGGGTGCGTCCAGCAGGAAGTCGAGGTCGTCGTCGGCCTGAAGAGCGGCCGGCACCGCGAACAGCAGCGCCATGCCGAGGCTGGCGATCCCGATCCGGCTGCGTCGAGCCTGTTCCGCGTTCAACGGAGTCCTCCCTGATGCCCCCACGGTCCCTCGTCGTGGCGGCTTCTGAGTCGATGGCACTCTAGCCCGGATCCGCAGCTCTGCGGGTGACGGGGAGCCCAATCATGGTGGACCAGGAGCCGGCTCGAATCGGGTCACGATATCCCGCGGTCACGGCAGTTCCGTGCCGCACGCTGGGCTAGGCTGTCGACGTGACGCTGGAACTCGAACTGGCGGTGGCGAGGGGACGGGAGTACCTGGCTCGGGCGGTGTTTCGCCCACGCGCGACGGTGTCGATCGGCACCAACCCGCGCGCTGCAGTGTCCCTGCCCGAAGACGTGCTGCCCGACTACCTCGACCTGCTGCGCCTCGACGCGGGCGGCGGCTGGCTGTCGTTCGAGGCCTCGACCCGCCTCGAGCTGATGACAGCCGCGGGGGCCCGCGACGCGCGGAGCCTCATCGAAGGCGGCGGCGCGCGCGAGACGGCCGACGGCTGGGAGGTCGCGATCGGCAGCGGCGCCCGGGGCATCGTGCACTTCGGGGACCTGCGCATCCTGCTCAAGCTCGGCGCCCAGAAGGAGCGCACGATCTGGAACTCGCCCATCGCCGAGGGCGCTGCCTGCGGCGGCTGCGGCGCGCCGCTCCCCTGGGCGGTCTCCGGCGGCGGCGCCTTGACCCCCTGCCGCGGGTGCGGGGACCTGAACCGGGTGGAAGGCGACCAGGCCGCGCTGGAGAAGGGCAAGACGGCGGTCATCCCGGTCATGCCCCAGGCGACTGCGCCCCGAGGCCCGACGGCCACCAGCGCGCGCACGGTCATCATGGCTGCGACGGACGCGCGGGCGGCCTCGCTGCCCCCCGCTCCTCCGAAGCCGAAGCCCACGCCGATCGCGCCGCGAGTCGGCAGTCCTCGCGGCGCGGACCTGCCCACCTTCGACGCGATCCAGGTCCAGAAGGGGCAGGACCTGCCGACCTTCGACGGCATCCAGGCCCGCAAGGGCGCGGACCTGCCGACCTTCGACGCGATCCAGGTGCAGAAGGGGCAGGATCTGCCGACCTTCGACGGCATCCAGATCCAGAAGGGGCAGGACCTGCCGACCTTCGACGGGCTCCAGGTCCCCCGTGTCCCCGAGCCGCCGCTGACCAACGGCGGGCCCCGCAGCCGCGGCTCCACTGCGTCCGACGCGTCCGGCCAGTCCGATCTGCCCCAGTTCGACGCCATCCAGATGGTGAAGCGCAAGGAGGTCCTGACGACGCAGGCGGCCATGAAGGCCATGCGCCGCGAGCGGAAGCCCGGCGCGCCCAACCTGGCGGGCGAGGCCCCTGGCTACGTGATGCAGGACACGGGGGACATCCCGAGCCCGCACCTCAGCGACGACATCCGCCTGCCCGCGCAGCCCATCCGCCTGGGCACGGCGCCCACGCCGGTCATGGTGCCGCCCGAGGCGCAGGCCGAAGTTCGCTCCCTGCTCCAGAAGGCGCAAGAGGACGAGACGAAGGACCTGACGGGCCCGACGCACCAGCGGCCCATCACCGACCCGAAGGTCATCGAGGCCGCGCGCTCGTCCACCGCATCCCTGTCGCCGCTGGACGACGAGCCCACCCACACCGACGAGCCGGCCCCGTCCGCGGCGGTCTCGCCCTCGGTGTCGGCTGACCTCTTTGGCGAGGACCCCGACCCCGAGGCAGCCTCGGACCAGTGGGGCAGGAGCGGCCTGACCGGGGTGGGTGATTCCCTGCACGGGGACTTCTTCGAGACCACGCCGGACCCGGATCCCGCGGGCCCGACGCGCGACCAATACGCGGCGCCTGATCCCGGCGGCCCGACGCGCGACCAATACCCGGCGCCCTCCGCGCCCGACCCCGCGGGTCCGACGCGCGACCAGGAGCCGTTGCCCTCGCCCCAGCTCATCCGCGAGCCCCCGGCTCCGCCCCCTCCCCCGGTCCTGCCCCACCGCACCGACCCGCCCACGGCGCGCCACGTGCCCCACGGCGAGGACGACTCCTACTCGGGCGACGACTTCCTCATGGGCCGCGACGACGGCGGCATCGGCGAGGGTGGCACCGGCTGGGCCTTGATCGCCTTCGGCGTGGTCAGTGGCGCGGTGGGGGCGGCGCTGATCCTCTACGTCGCGCTTCAGTAGCGACCCGGTCCCGCTGCTCGGCGGTCAGCCCCGGCGTGCAGCGGTGCGTGCCCGCGGCCATCAGGTTGGCCTCGTCGTCCACGTGCCCCAAGCCCAGGACGTGCCCCAGCTCGTGGCTCAGCGTCGTGGGCAGGACGCCCCGCGCTGTGCGCCGCAGGGCGTGCTGCGACAGGAAGACCACCGGGGTCCAGGATGCCCGGCCCAGAGCCTCGGCCAGCTCGGCCCCGTCCTCGCCGCCCGGCGCCAGGGACAGGCCCCGCAGCTCGGGGGCTGCATCAGGCGGCCCCATCCGCGGCAGAAGGACGACCAGCACCCCGCGAGCGTCGCGATCCGGCTCCGACAGGAGCTGCCGCGCAGGTGCCAGCGTCTCGGCCAGCGTCGACCCGCGCGCCAGGGCCGCGGTGGCCGGGATCGCGACGGCCTCGCCCGCCTCCAGCCGCAAGCCCGCCTGCGCCCACCAGCTCACCGCGGCGTCCACCTCGTCCCGGAGCACCGCAGGACCCAGGGCCTCGCTGTAGAGCAGGGTGAGGGGGAGGCGCGCGTCGATGCCCCCGGCGATCGGCGCACAGGGAACAGCGGAGCTCAGCAGCAGGGCCAGCAGCGCGCCCGTCACGGCGTCTGAAGGACCACGATCGCCTGGGCTTCAGCCATGTCGTACAGCCCCACCCGCTCGATGAGCTCCGGCAGCCCCAGGGCCCGCAACAGGAAGGGCGCGTGGGTGCGGAAGCGCAGGCGGGCGTCGATGCTCACCGGGCCGGGCGTGTCGGGACCGACCGGGACGAAGAAGGTGTGGCTGCGGTCGAGCAGCGGCCCCAGCGTGCCCGAGCGGTGCTCCGTGGCGCGCCAGGGGAACAGCTCGGGCTCGCCCTGCGCGTTGATCAGCGCCGACGACAGCATCACGAGGTCGTTGTCGCCGTGCGGATCAAGCTCGCTCCAGTAGTTGCGCAGGTCGCCGTTGGCGTCGAGGTCGCCGGTGACGAAGAGCACGGCGCCCTCGGCGTCCGTCGCGGTCAGCTCCAGCCAGACCTGGCGCAGGAAGGTCGAGCCCGTGGGCAGGTTGTGGCCGCTGATCTCGTTGCGGATCGTCACGTTCACGTCCAGCTGCTCGCCGGCCGACTCCACGCTCATCTCCAGCGAGGCCGCCGAGCGCAGCAGGGCCTCGGCCTCGGCGCGCCCCTCGGCCTCCTCCTCGGCCGTCACGACCCCATCGACCATCGGCACGTCCACGCCGAGGAAGCGGTGGGAGTGCAGCGTGCGGACCGGGCCGCCTTCCGCTGCCGGGCCTTCCCGCTCGGGCATGTGGCAGGTCTGGCAGGGCTCGCCGTCCTCGGCGGCGGGGGACTCCTGCCACTCGGAGAAGGGCCGCTCCAGGTTCAGGCCGCTCAGCTCGACCACGTCGTGGCAGGAGCCGCAGAGGTCCGCTTCGGCGAACATCGGCGAGGGGCTGGACTCGTGGAACGGGTTCATCGTCGGCGCGGTCAGCGGGCCCCGGAGCGGGCCGTCGGGGTCGAGCACGTGGCCGGCGTTCCAGGTGCGCTCGATGCTCGAGATCTTGTGGCAGGCCTCGC
>JAJDAI010000074.1 GCA_029261955.1 Deltaproteobacteria bacterium
GCGCGCGGGTGCTGCACGGCGCCCCCACCCCGGCCCCCAGCCCGCTGCCCGCCCTGCAAGGCCCCGAGTCCCCGGATCCCTACGCGTCGGGCGCGCTCTTTCACGGCCCGGCCTTCCAGGTCCTGCGCTCGCTGATCCAGACGGCAGAAGGCGCCTCCTCGGTGCTCGATGCCGCCTCCGGCGTGCCTCACGGCTTGCTCAACCCCGGCCTGCTGGACGGCGCCACCCACGGCATCCCGCACGACGCGCTGCACCGCTGGGACGCCCGCATCGACCCCGACTCCGTGGCCTACCCGGCCTGGATCCCCGAGCTCGACCTCTTCGGCCCCGCCCCGACCGCCGGCACGATCCGTTGCGAGGTCCGCCCCGATGGCTTCGTCGGCTCGCCCGACTACCCGGCCTTCCGTGTGCAGCTCATCGGCCCCGAGGGCGTCTGGGCGGCCTTCCGGCTGGTGGAGGCCTGCTTCCCCAAGGGCCCGCTCGGCTCGGCCCCCCCTGCCGACCGCCGCGCCTTCCTGAGGGATCGGGAATTCGTGCCCGGGCTGCGCCTGTCGACCACCGACGGGGACGACACCCTGCTCGACCCCGCCACCCTGGACGCAAACGACTGGTTGCCGGGCACGGTGCAAGCGCTCTACGGCACCCGCGACCCCGCCGCCATCGCCCTGGCCGAGCACACGGCCGCGGCCCACGCGGTCCACCCCGGCCTGCTGCCCGCCGCCCTGCCGCTCACGACCCCGACGGCCCAGGCTTCAGCCGGCGACCCCGGGATCCGGGTGACCGGAGACCCCGCCGGCCGACTCGACATCGCCCCCGTGCGCGCCTTCTGGACCGGCTGGTTCGACCGCGGTCCCTGGGCGGTCGAAGACCTCTACTACGGCCTGATCGAGCGCTTCGTGAACCGCGTGGTGCTGGAGGACGCCGCCGCCTTCGACGCGATCCGCGGTCGCAGCGTGCTCTACCTGGCGAACCACCAGGTCGGCGTCGAGTCCCTGCTCTTCTCCATCGTCGCCTCGGGCCTCTCCCAGGTCCCGACCGTCACCCTCGCGAAGATGGAGCACAAGGACACCTGGCTCGGTCGGCTCATCGACCTCTGCTTCCGCTACCCGGGCGTGCAGGACCCGCGCGTCATCACCTTCTTCGACCGCCAGGACAAGGGCTCGCTGGCCAGGATCCTGGGGGAGCTGGCCGCGGAGATGGCCGGCCCCGGTCGCTCGGTGATGGTCCATGTGGAGGGGACCCGCTCGCTGTCCTGCCGCACGCCGGTGCAGAAGATGAGCGGCGCCTTCATCGACATGGCGCTGAAGGTCGGCGCCCCGATCGTCCCGGTTCGCTTCGTGGGCGGCCTGCCGGTCGAGCCGCTGGAGCAGCGCCTGGAGTTCCCCGTCGGCATGGGGCGGCAGGACATCTGGTTCGGGCGCCCGCTGCTGCCCGAGCAGCTGGCCGGCATGCACTACGGCCAGCGCAAGGACGCCGTGATCGCCGCCATCAACGGGCTCGGCCCCGACAACGCGGTTGAAGAGCCGCTGCCCGGCGATCCCGCCTTCGAGTCCAAGACCCAGGCCTGGATGCAGCGCACCGGCGCGGACGCTGAGCACGCGACGCTGGCTTGCACGCTCGCCGGCATCGCGGAGCCCACGGCGGACACCGAGCGCCTGCTCGCGCTCAGGTCGAGCGCGGAGCTCGGCAAGTCAGACGTGCCCCAGCACGCCTGGCTCACCGAACTCGCCACCCGACTGATGGGGAGCTGAACGGCTAGCGCCGCACGCCCTCCAGGGCCTTCGCGCGCAGGCCGACGACCTCCTCGGCGAGCCGTCCCGACAACTCGTTGAGGTGGTCGTAGCGGGCCTGGAAGCTGCCGACGCCCTGCGTCATGGAGCGAACTTCCAGGATCAACTTGCCCATCTCGCTCTGCGGAAGCAGCGCGGTGATGCGATCCCAGCCCGGCCAGTCCAGGCGGGACGTGTAGGCGGAGATCTGTCCCCGGTGGGTCGCGACGATCCGCTGGATGCGGGCCGCGTGGGCGCTCGGTACGTCGAGCGTCACCTGGAAGATGGGCTCCAGCAGCACCGGCTTGCACTTCGGCAGGGCCTCGCGCATGGCCATGATCGCGGCCATCTTGAACGCCTCCTCCGAGCTGTCCACCGAGTGGTGGCTGCCGTCGAAGAGGGTGACCTTCACGTCCATGACCGGGAAGCCGAGCGGCCCGCGACGGATCGACTCCTCGACGCCCTTCTGCACGCCGGGGAAGAAGCGCCGCGGCACCACGCCGCCGCTGATCTTCTCTTCGAAGTGCAGGCCGGCGCCGGCGTCGTTGGGCATGACGGAGAGGTGCACGTCACCGAACTGGCCGTGGCCGCCGGTCTGGCGCTTGTAGCGCCCGTGCTGCTTCGCGCTGCTGCGGATCGTCTCGCGGTACGCGACGTGCGGCGGGTGGCTGAGCACCTTGAGGTTGTTGCGGTTGGCCATGCGCTCCAGGGCGACCTGCAGGTGGATCTCACCCTGGCCCATGAGCACCAGCTCGCTGGTCTCGTCCCGCTGCTCCACCGACAGGGACGGGTCCTCCTCCGTCAGGCGCTTGAGCGCGCCGGACAGCTTGACCTCGTCGCTCGACTTGCTCGTCTCGATGGCCAGCTGGAAGACCGGGTGCAGCGGGTAGGGCCAGTCGGCCTCCTGCCCACCCAGCAGGTCGCCGGTGTGCAGGCCATCGACGCGGCCGATGGCCACGACCTGACCTGCGACGGCCTGCTTGGTGCGATCCCGCTGCTCGCCCTGCACCGCGTGCAGCGTGCCGATGCGCAGCTCCTCTTCACCGTCCATCACCATGGTGCCGGCCTCGAGCTCGCCCGCGAAGACGCGGACGTAGGACAGCTTGCCCACGTGCGAGGGGAAGACGGTCTTGAACACCCGGGCCGCCAGACCCTGGTCGGTCTCGATGCCGACCCGCGCGGCGGTGTGCTCGTGCAGGGGGGTCTCGTGCCGCAGCGCCTTGAGCAGCCTCGTGATGCCGTTGTCCTCGGTCGCGCTGCCGAAGAAGACGGGCACGACCAGGTCGTCCTCGAGCTCCTGCGCGAGGGACTTGTAGATGGTCTCGGGGTCGGGGAGGATGTCCTCGACGATCTGCTCGAGCAGGGCATCGTCGAAGTCCGCCAGCGCCTCGATCAGCGCCTCGCGGGCCGCCTTCTCGGGGCCCACGGCGTCGATGGGGGTCTTGACGACCTCGGAGTGCCGGCCGCGGCGGTAGTGCCAGGCCTTCTCCGACACGAGGTCGATGAAGCCGGTGATCTCGCCGCGCTCGATGAGCGGGATCTCGCGCATCACGAGCGGCCGCTGGCTCACCTCGCGCACGGCGGCGAGCACCTCGCGCATCGCGTGAGTCGCCACGTCGATCTTGTTGATGAAGATGACGTGCGGGATGTCCTGCTCGTCCAGGGAGTGCAGCAGGGGGGCGAGGGTCAGCGCGTGGTCTGGATCGGGTCCCACCACCACGATCGCGACGTCCGCGACCTGCAGCGCCAGGTGCGAGTCCTGCGTGAAGTCCACGGCGCCCGGGCAATCCAGGAAGGTCCAGTGGTCGCCCAGGTACGTCGTCGATGCGACGTTCATCTCGACGCCCATCTCGTGCTTGCGAGCCTCGGGCGCGCGATCGCCGACGGCGCTCCCGGCGGTGACGTCGCCCTTGCGCTCGAGGGCGCCAGTCGAGAAGAGGAGGGCCTCGAGGAGGCTGGTCTTGCCGCTGCCGTATGGGCCGACGATGGCCGCGCAGCGGGGGGGAGATTGGGTACGGCCGGGCATGACTAACTCCTGGGTCAAGCGCCGCCGAACCCGTGTCGACGACTGACGCGAGGCTAGACCGCTCCGGCGCGGGCCAACACCGTCGATCCGGGGTGTTCGGGCCCGGCCTGTTCGATTGCTGGAATCGTTGCCCTGCTCGCCCCTGCCCGGCGCCGCCGGCGGCGCTGTCCGCCGGGTCTGAATGCGTGCTAAACGCCCTCCATGACCGAGCTGCTCCCCGGCGACGACGCGCCCGTTCCGAGCGAACTCGGCCTCGACGAGCCGGCGACCCCGCCCGCCCCGCGGGATCTGGCGATCCGCTGCCGCGGCCTGGTCAAGGACTTCGGCGGCACGCGGGCCGTGGACGGGCTGGACCTCGAGGTGCCCTTCGGCGAGTTCTTCGGCTTCCTGGGCCCCAACGGTGCCGGCAAGTCGACGACGATCCGGATCCTCTGCGGCCTGCTGCGCGCGTCCGGCGGCTCGGCCGAGGTGGCCGGGGTGGACGTGCTCGAGGACCCCGTCGAGTTGAAGCGCCGCATCGGGATCATGCCGGAGGAGCCGGTGCTCTACGAACGGCTGACCGGGCGCGAGATGCTCTGGTACGCCGGGCGCCTCTACGGCCTCGACGGGCGCATGGTCGAGCAGCGCAGCCGCGACCTGCTGGAGCTGATGTCCCTGAACGACACGGACGCAGACCGCCCCATCGTCGACTACTCCATGGGCATGCGGAAGAAGGTGGGCCTCGCCTGCGCGCTCGTGCACCGCCCCCGCGTGCTCTTCCTGGACGAGCCCTTCAACGGCATCGATCCGGTGACCTCCCGCGCCATCTACCGGGTGCTCTGCTCGGCCGTGGAGGGCGGCATGACCGTCTTCTTCACCTCGCACGTGCTGGAGGTGGCCGAGTCGCTGTGCACGTCGGTCGCCATCATCCAGGAGGGGCGGCTGCGGGCCTGCGGCACCCTGGAGGAGGTCCGCCTCATGGCGGGCGCCGAGGAGGGCACGCCGCTCGTGGACGTGTTCGTGGATCTGGTCGACCCCGAGACGAGGCAGCAGAGCGAGGAGCTCCTGCCCTGGCTCCGGTGAGCTTCGCGCGCCAGCTGGCGACC
>JAJDAI010000731.1 GCA_029261955.1 Deltaproteobacteria bacterium
GTCCGCCCCGCTCACCGCTGACGTCGCGTCCGATGTCATCGGCTGCCTCTCCCCGAGCGTGGCGACAGCGCTGAGCGAGGCCTTCACCGCCGAGGCCGCGATCATCCGGAAGGGAAGCATCAAGAAGGGAACCAACGGCGGCTACAAGACCAACTACCTCATCGTGCCCGACGGGCCCGGGGACGGAGTCGAGACCGTCGAGGTCACCTTCCTGCCCGAGCTGGGGGCGCCCGCCCCCGGCGCGCCCAGCTACACGCTGACCTCGGCCAATCCGAACGGCGTCGGGATGTTCCGGACCGATGAGGTCATCTTCGCCGGCGATCCGGAGGGCTTCGGCTACACGATGGTGGCGACCATGCACGACGCGGACGGCGAACAGATCGGGGACGCCTTCGCTACGGGGGCCTTCGCCCAGGAGGTGGTTCCCCTCCAGGTGGCTTCGATCGCATTGGTGCGCCAGGACGACGGTGAGGGCGCGCTCTCCGTGCTGCTCGTGGGCGACTCCCTCGAAGTGGTGGCGGGGGTCGAGGTCACCCTCTACCAGGGAGATGAGAACCCGGCTGAGTGTGGGGGCGACACGACCTGCCCGCTCGCGGCCACGTCGGGCGAGACCGCCGTGGCGTGGGGAACCGTGCTGACCTTCGATGATCCGGACCAGGCAGTTGGCGTGACGTACGACATCGAGCTCCTCGTCACTGGCGACGACGGCTCGGTGCTGGTTTCGGCTGACTTCGCGGTGACGGCCGAAGCACCCTGAGTTCGGCTCCAGGGAGGCCTCCCCAGGCGCTGTCGCGCCTCCGTCCGCGGGTTCGATCCGCGCGTGCTGATCCACCGCACACGGAGGCGCGTCGTAGCGAAGCATGTGTTCTCGGGGGGGGGCTGGGACTACCCGCAGGCCCCCCGTCCCACGAACAGCGTCGGCACAAATCTGGGCACACCCGGACTGCGACCACCGCTAGGTGGCCGCAATCACAGGAGAAGTGGTGGAGGCGGCGGGAATCGAACCCGCGTCCGAAGCTGCTCAACCGGTGCGTCTACGTGCGTATCCGTTGCTAAGATTTTCGACCTTCCGGTGCCCAACGGCGTGCTCCTTCCGGCTTAGCTCATCCCTGCAATCTCGTCTTACCCCCGGACATGCTCTGGGGTTCGACCAGTCCGCTGCATTGCGCCCGACACCCGGTCACGGACAGCCCGGGGCGAACGGCGCTCACCTAAGCGGCGAGTGCGTAGTTGCTGTTGTTGGCAGCTATAAGTCAAACCGCTGATTAACGAGGTAACGGTCTGTTCTCCTCGGCACGCAACACCGACCTACCACAACCCCGTCGAAACCATGTCGCCCCCGTTTCCACACCTGGAAACAGCGGGCTCGGTGAGGTGATCGAGATCACCCCGGGGAGCCATAAGGTCAATGAACCTTCTCCAATGTTCACTGATTCCGCTGTCATAGAGCATCGCGCCGCAGCGCATTTCCCATGGGAAGCATAAGGACGGGATCGGGCCGGTCAAGCAGCCGCTTAGAATGCGGGCCGTGGACGCCACCTTGATCTTCTTCCTCGTGCTGTACGCCGCGCTCCTGCTGGCCGGAGGGGCCGCGGCTGCGCGCAGCGCGAACCTGCTCGGCGACATGCCGGCCACCGTCGTCGAGCTGGCCGAGAAGCTGGGCCTGCCCGCCAAGAAGCTCCGGCGCGGGCAGTGGTCGCTCGAGGGTCACCTGAACGGGCGCGCGGTTCAGGTGACGGTTCGGCTGATGGGCAGCCTCTGCATCGTCGAGACCGAGGTGGCCCTGAACCTGCCGCCAAAGGCCCGCGTGCGGCCCGAGTCGGCCTTTCAGGGGAACGATCCCGAGCTGGGCGAGCCGGGCTTCGACTCGCTCATGGACCTGCGCGGACCCGAGGACTGGCTCTCCGCCGCCTTTTCGGCCGAGGCCCGCGCCCTGATGAAGATGCTCCAGGGCGGCGAGTCCTACTCGCTCCAGGACAAGCAGCTCCGCGCCACGACGAGCGTGACGATCGAGGGCCTCGCGAGCGCCGCAGCGGATGTGGGCTGGGCGGCCCGCCTGGGCGAGCTGCTCTCGATCTCGAGGGCTGAGCTGCCCGCGCGCCTGCTCGCGAACGCCCAGGACGACCCCGTCGAGCGCGTGCGTCTGCTCGCCGGCCTCCGTCTGCTGACGATGCACCCGGAGTCCGAGGCCGCCCGGGCCTTCGCCCGCGACCTGCCCGCCCCCGAGCTCGCTCCCTTCGCGGCCCTCGCCACCGAGGTGCCCGCCGAGCCCCTGCTCATCCCCCTGCTGAGCAAGAACGACGACACCTTTACCGACGCGGCCATCGGCGCGCTGCACCGCTGGGGCAGCGTGGCGGCCGTGCCCGCCCTGCGTGAGGCGGCCCGCGGCTCCCACCGGGACCCGGCCGAGGCCGCCATCGCCGCCATCCAGGCCCGCATCGGCCCCGTGGAGGCCGGCCGCCTGGCTGTCGCCGCCGACCCCCAGGCCGAGGGAGCCCTGAGCCTTCAACAGGAGGGCGGCCTCGCCCTCGCGCCGCAGACGAAGAAGGAGCGCGCATGACCTCCTGGACCGAAGACCCGGCCTTCTGGGCCATCAGCCGCAAGTCCATGTTCCCGGACTCGTCCTTCGAGGCCGCCGGCTCCGAGGTGGCCGCGGTCTTCCAGCTCGCAGGTCTGCTCGGCAAGGGGCCGCTGGACGTGCTGGACCTGCCCTGCGGCCCCGGCCGCCACAGCCTGGCCCTGGCCCGGGCGGGCCACCGCGTCGTGGGGGTCGACCTCACGCAGTCCTACCTCGACGAGGCCCGCCGCCTCCTCGACGCGGAGGCACCGCGCGGCTCCGTCGAGCTGGTGCGCGCCGACATGCGCGCCTTCGAGCGTGCCGGGTCCTTCGACCTGGCGGTGAACCTCTTCACGTCCTTCGGATTCTTCGAAGACATCGAACACGACCGCCAGACGCTCCGCCTCTTCCACCGGAACCTGCGCCCCGGCGGCACCCTCTTCATCGACACGCAGGCCAAGGAGGTGCTCGCCCGCGTCTTCCAGCCGAAGGGCTGGGTGAGGCTCGACGACGGCACCGTGATGCTCCAGGAGCGGACGATCGCGCCCGGCTGGGACTGGGTGGACGTGACGTGGACCTACCTCAAGGATGGCCGTGAGGACTCCGTGACCTTCGGACACCGGGTCTACAGCGGGGCGGAACTCACGCGTGAGCTCCGTGAGTCGGGGTTCTCGGATGTGCAGCTCTTCGGTGGCTGGGACGGCCGCCCCTTCGATCAGGACGCCAAGCGCCTGATGGTGGTCGCGCGCGCCTGAGCGCCCCGCTACGGTTGCGCCCCGTGCCGCTCCTCCCTCAGTTCACGCGCCGCCAGGTCCTCGCCACGACCGCTGCCGCTGCCGCCGCTGCCTCGGCGGCCGGAGCCTCTCACGTGGCCAGCTGGTGGCTCGGCGACCCCGAGGCGCCCTACTCCTTCCTGGCCCCCGACGAGGTCGCCATCACCGATGCCCTGGCCGAGGCGCTCTTCCCGCACGGCGGTCACCCCGCGCTGAGCGGCAAGGAGGCCGGTCTGTCCCGCTCCCTCGACGGCGTGCTCGCGGTCATGACGCCGCCCACCAACGAGGCGCTGCGCATCCTCCTGCACGCGCTCGACAGCTGGGCGGTGCTGTCCGCGGGGCGCGGCTACGCGCGGCTGGATCTGGACGATCGCATCGCCAACCTGGAGCGCTGGCTCAACCACGAGCAGCACCTGGTGCGCGGCGCGGTCACGGGCCTCACGATCTTCCTGTCCATGGGCTACTGCGGCCACCCCGAGGTCAAGGCGGCGGCGGGCTGGATCTTCCCCTGCGGGTTCGAGCGATGATCCACGGCTTCGACGACGCCCTGACCGGCCCGGTGGAAGTGGACGCGGTCGTCGTGGGCGCCGGCCCCGGCGGTGCGGCGGCCTCGCGCGTGCTGGCCCTGGGCGGCTGGTCGGTCCTCGTGCTCGAGGACGGCCCCCCCAAGAGCCGCTTCCGGCCCAACTACTTCCACACCGCCCGCTTCCACATGCAGGAGTCGGGGACGATGATCGCGCAGGGCCCCGTGCCCTTCCCGGTCGCCGCGGGCCGGGGCGTCGGCGGCGGCTCCCTGGTCAACTCGGCGATCTGCTTCCGCACCCCCGATGGCGTGCTCGACGAGTGGTCGGAGCTGCTCCAGGACGACCGCTTTCGCCCCGACGTCATGCGCCCGCGCTTCGACTGGATGGAGGAGCGCATCGGCGTCGTGCCCGTGACCGAGGACATCGCGGGCGAGAACAACATGATCGTCGCGCGGGGGGTGGCGAAGCTCGGCCTCCAGGGCGGCCTGCTGCGGCGGAACACGCCCGGCTGCATCGGCTGCGGCATCTGCAACTTCGGCTGCCCCAGCGGGGGCAAGTCCAGCGTCGACAAGAACCTCATCCAGGACGGCCTCGCCGCCGGGCTGCGCATCCAGGCGGACTGCCGGGTGCAGCAGGTCCTGACCGAGGGCGGTCGCGCAGTCGGCCTCGTGGGTCGACTCCGCCACCCCGAGACCGGCGAGCCCGGGCCCGAGCTGGTGGTCAAGGCGCGCAAGGCCGTCGTGCTCGCGGCCGGCTCCATCGGCACGCCGCGCCTGCTCTGGCTGGACGGGCTCGCCGAGAAGCTCGGGCCGGTGGGCGATCAGCTCTTCCTGCACCCGGGCACCGGTCTGCTCGGCATCTGCGATCACGAGGTCCACATGTGGAAGGGCGCCACCCAG
>JAJDAI010000732.1 GCA_029261955.1 Deltaproteobacteria bacterium
GATCGCCCGCGCGGTCTCGGGGTGGTCTCCGGTGACCAGCACGACCCGGATGCCCGCGGCCTGCGCCCGCCGCACCGACTCCGCGACGCCCTCGCGCAGCGGGTCGCGCAGGACCACGAGCCCGGCCCACTGGGGAGCCTCGTCCCCCCGCTGCCAGGCCAGCCCCAGGAGCCGCCCCCCGCGCCCCGCCTCCTCGACCACCCGCGCGTCCCAGCTCGCCAGGTCCCCGGCGCAGCGGGCGAGCAGACGCTCCGGCGCGCCCTTGGTGTAGGTGACGATGCCGCCCTCTTCCTGCACCGTCGCGCTCATGCTCGCCTCGCGGGCGTCGAAGGGGCGGAGCTCGGTGACGGGGCAGCGGGCGCGCAGGGCCGCCGCGTCGACCCCCTCCTGCGCGGCGTGCACCAACAGCGCCTGCTCCAGGGGATCCCCCGCCCCATCCTCGGCGTCGCTCGCGAGGATCATCGCGGCCCAGGCCCGCTCCGCATCCACGACGTGCAGACGCTCCACGGCCAGCTGGTTCATGGTGATCGTGCCGGTCTTGTCCGTGGCGATGAGGGTCACCGAGCCCAGGGCCTCCACCGCGGGCAGCCGCCGCACGACGGCCTTGGCGCGGGCCATGCGCTCCACCCCCAGGGTCAGGGTCAGGGTCAGGATCGCGGGCAGGCCCTCGGGCACGGCGGCGACGGCCAGCGCCACCGCCAACAGGAAGACGGCGGGCAGCGCCGGCACGCCCAGCACCGCGACCCCGATCCCCACCAGCAGCGCCACCGCGACCAGGGCCCAGCGCGCGATGCGCACCCCGAGCTCGTGCAGCCGGCGCTCCAGCGGCGTCTTGCCCACCTCCAGGGTCTCCAGCTTCGTCGCGATGCGGCCGAGGGCGCTGGATGAGCCGGTGGACAGCACGTCCATCCAGCCGCTGCCCCGCACGGCCAGCGTGCCGGCTGACAGCAGCTCCTCCGGGGCTCGATCCACGGCCACCGACTCCCCCGTCAGCAGCGACTCGTCCACCCGCAGCCCGTGGTCGACCACCCGGCCGTCCGCCGGGATGCGATCCCCCGCCTCGATACGCACGCGGTCGCCGGGCACGAGCTCCGTCGCCGGCAGCTCTGTCGGCTCGCCATCCCGCAGCACCACGACCCGGGGCTGCGCCAGCTCCCGGAGCGCCCGCAGCGCCTGCTCCGCCCGGCCCTCCTGCACGAGGCCCAGCACGGCGTTGAGCACCAGGACCGCGGCGATGGCGAGGCCCTCGAGCGGCCAGCCGCCGTGCCCGCCCACCCACCACAGGCCCAGGTCGATGGCGAGGGCGGCGAGCAGCAGCAGGACGAGCGGGCTGCCGAACTGCGCGAGCAGCCTCAGCGCCCAGGACTTCGGGGCCGCGCTCGGCAGCGCGTTGGGCCCGTGCTCCTGCAGCAGACGGTCGGCGTCAACGCTGCTGAGTCCAGCTGGGGCCACGCACACCTCCGAGGATCCACCCCAGAGGCTAGCAACGGTCGTGCCGCGGCCGGGCCGTGTCCCGGGGCCCGCCTCGATCCCGGGCTTGTGGCTGCCGGCACAAGGTCCCTGGGTGCTCCCGCTCGATGCGACCTGCCCCGCCCGCTCCGGGGGCGACGGTCGGGGCTGCTAAGCTGGGGCTGTGGCCACCACGTCTCCACTCGAAGCCACCTCCGAAGACGACGAAGCGAACTCGCTCCTCCCCCGAGACCTGCAGACGGTCTGGTCGGCCGAAGATGGCCACCTGTACCTGGGCGAAGGCGACGGGCGGCGCGCGACGCGGCTGACCTGGAGTCCCGAGGACTTCAGCGTCTTCCCCGGCCTGCCGGCCCTGCCCGGCACGATGGGGGACCTGGAGGACGCGCTCGTCTTCGCCCACCCCACCCCCTCGCGCGGTGGGCGACGCTTCGCGCTCTTCGGCCTGTTGCCGACGATGGACGAGCGGCTCGAAGAGGAATTCCTGGCGACGGTCTGGCCCTCGCCCGACGCCACTGACGACGACGTCGTCGGCCCGAGCCTCGTGCTGGACGAGGGCGACGACGACGAGGACGAAGACGAAGACCCGCCCCACTACTGGCCCGGCGGCAAGGTCTACGTCGTGGACCGCGGCGGGGTGGAGGTCACCCAGGCCTACGAGTTCGAAGAGGGCAGCCCGACCCACCTGGAGTGGGCGCCCGACGACCGACACCTGCTCGTGCTGCACCAGGACGAGGGCGCGCTGCAGCTGCACCTCGTGGACACCGAGTCCCCCGGCGACAGCCGCATGCTCGCCCAGGGCGCCCCGGTCTTCTGGTCCTGGCAGCCCGGCGGTGACCGGCTCGCAGCGCGGATCGTGGCGCCCGACGAGCCCGCGACCCTCTGCCTCGGCGAGCCGCTCTTCGGACTCGACCTGGAGCCCGTCGCCGAGGCCGGCACCTTCTACGTGCCCGCCTGGCACCCCGACGGCAGCAGCCTGCTCTACGCCACGGCGGGCTCGCGCGAGGACGAGCTCATCCTCGGCGACCAGCGCGGGCGGCGCCTCTCGCGCCTGCTCTCCTACCCGGGCCGCGCGGCCTTCCAGTGGGCCCGTGACGGACGGCAGATCGCCCTCGCGGTCGCCCCCGAGGGCCAGGGAGCCTTCGGGGTCCTGGAGCTGCTCGACATCGCCGGCGACACCAGCAAGACGCTGTTCCAGGGAGCCTTCGTCGCCTTCGACTGGCTGCCCGGCGATCGCGGCCTGGTGGTCTGCGGCGCGGACGAAGAGGAGGGCCTGCTCCGCTGGGTGCACGTCGACCTGAACGGGCGCGCCTCCCCCTTGGGCAGCCCCTGGTCGCCCTCGCGCGAGTCCCTCGTCGCCATGCACTTCTTCGAGCAGGTGGCGCCCAGCCACCCGCACCTCAGCGCCGACGGCCGCTTCCTGCTGCACGCCGGCTGGCCCGAGGAGCCGATCCTCACCGCCGCCGCCTTCGAAGAGGCCGACGAGGACGAGGGCGACCCCGCGCACGTGCTGATCACGCCCTTCGACGGCGGACCGACCGTGAGCCTGGGCCCCGGGCGCTTCGGCTGCTTCTTGAAGCCGCGCTGATCGGGGGCCTGAGAGCCTGGGGGCTCCCCGCGACGCCGACAACTGTGGCGCGGCGGCGCTCAGTCCGGTAGATCCGCCCCGTGCCCAAGTTCCTCCTGCTCCAGGCCCGCAACGCGGGCGATGCCATGGCCAGCCACGAGGTCGACTGCTTCGTCGACGCGCTGGGCATCGATCCCGCGCGCATCCGCACCTGGGACCTGCTCCAGGGCTGCCCGAACGAGGCCGAGATGCAGGGCGACTACCTGCTCGTGGGCGGGTCGGGCGACTACTCGGTCCTCGACAACGATCCCTGGGTCCGCGAGTTCCTCGACTTCCTGGACAACGTCGTCGTGAACCGCGGCCTGCCGACCTTCGCGTCCTGCTTTGGATTCCAGGGCCTGGTGCTGGCCGGCGGCGGCTCGGTGATCAAGGACCCGAAGAACGCGGAGGTCGGGACCTTCGACATCCACGTCACCGACGCCGGACACGAAGACCCGCTGATCGGACCGCTCGCGCCCGTCTTCAAGGCCCAGCTGGGCCACAAGGACCGCGCGAAGACCATCCCCGCGGGCATGACCAACCTCGCCCGCTCGGAGCGCGTGCCCTTCCAGGCCCTGCGCATCGGCGACCTGCCGATCATCGCCACCCAGTTCCATCCCGAGCTGGACCGCGCCGCCAACGCGCACCGCTACGAGGCCTACCTGGCCCACTACCGGGGCTCGTCGGCCAACGACGAAGACTCCGTGCTGGATGCGATGGTGGAGAGCCCGGAGGCCACCGCGCTGCTCCCGCGCTGGCTCGACGAGGTCATCGCCCACCGGAAGAGGCACTGAAGGCCGCTTCGTGCCCCGCGGCGATGAGCGCCGCGATCTTGCCTTCGTCCATGCCCGGCATCGCCCGCGCCCGCGCCAGCTCCCGGGGCGCCGTCACCTGCGAGAGCAGCGTGTTGTCGGTGTTGAGGCAGACGCTCAAGCCCAATTCCAACCAGCGCGGCAACGGGTGCGCATCGACGGACGGGATGACCCCCACCTGCCAGTTCGAGGTCGGACAGGCCTCGAGCGTCACGCCGCGCTCCAGCACGAGATCGACGACGCTCATGTCGTCCAGGATCGTCGTGCCGTGGCCGATCCGCTGGGCTCCCAGCAGCTCGATGGCGACGCGGATCTCGGCCGGCGGACGCCCCTCGCCGGCGTGCACGGTGCGGCCCAGGCCCAGCTCGGCTGCGCGCCGAAACGGGGCCGCGTAGTCCTGCATGCCCCACCGCGCGCCGGGTGCGGGGCCGCCGGCCAGGTCGATGCCCGCGGCGCCGCAGCGGGACGCGACGTCCACGAGCCGCTCCAGCACCGCCACGGGCTCTCCGTACAGCCCGCAGAGCAGCAGGCCGGCCCGGCTCGCGATGCCCTCGAGCGCGGCGTCCACGAAGTCGGCGTCGTGCCCCCCGTGCAGCTGCGGAGCGAAGCGGATCTCCAGGGTGCTGACGCCTTCGGCCGCGGCGTCCTCGCAGATCTCCGCCGCCACCCGCCGCACCGCCTCGGGCGTGTCGAGGCAGGACAGCGTGAAGTCGAAGCGGGAGAGCGCCTCGCTGAGGCCCATGCCGGCGAAGAAGGGCAGGTCGGCGGACACGCTGAGGCCGCGCTCGTCCGCGAGCTCGGCCAGGGTCCCCGCCCGCATCGACCCGTCGAGGTGCCGATGCAGGTCCGCGAGCATCAGTCCGACCAGCGCGCGGGGTTCGTCGTCGCGCCCCACCATTCGATTCCAGCGCTGCGCACCACGTTGGCCCCGCCCGTCGTGGGGTCCACGATGAAGGTGTCGCCGCCGGCGTTGAAGCCGTAGATCTGGCCGTTCTCGTTGTAGTAGGCGAGCCCGAACATCGAGCCGTGGCCCGTCCCGCCGATCTCGGTGATCGCGCCCAGCGTCGGGTCGACCACGATGAGCGTCGTCGGGCCGTTGGGGTCGCCGTTGGCCGCCACCAGGCAGTAGAGCAGCCCGTCGGGCAAGCCCACCATGTCGCCCGCGAAGACCCAGGGAGAGATGCTGCGGTCGAAGGTCAGCGCGCCGGTGCTGGGGTTCATCTCGTAGATGTTCGAGCCCCCGCCGGCGAGCACGGTGCCGTCCGCGAGCACGGTCATGGCGTTGAGGGTGCCGTCGCCCGCGGTGGCGTTGAGCGTGGCCGCCGCGCCCGTCGTCGAGTCGATGGACAGGCTGGCCGAGAAACCAACGCCCCAGATCGTGCCCAGCAGATCGACCCCCACGTCCGTGACCTGGGGCGCCGTGGAGCCGAAGGAGCCGATCCAGGTCTCCGCGTAGGGCGGGTTGGGATCGATGGTGTAGAGGTCGGTGGACGTGTGGGCGTAGATGAAGGCGGGCTCGGGCGTGCTGTCGTCGTCGTCCGCTGCGTCGTCGTCGTCCGCTGCGTCGTCGTCATCCGCTGCGTCGTCGTCGTCGATGGGATCGGGCGTCGTGTCGTCGTCGTCCGCCGCGTCGTCGTCATCGGCCGCGTCGTCGTCGTCCGCCGCGTCGTCATCATCGCCCGCGTCGTCGTCGTTGGCCGCGTCATCGTCGTCGCCGATGGAGCCTTCGCCGGGAATGATCTGCGGGCAGCCGGCGAGGAGCAGGATCAAGAACAACCTCATCACGAGCCTCCGAGCTCCGCGGCCAGCTGGCGCTGGAAGGAGCGGATCCGCGCCGCGTTCACCCCGAAGTCACCCCGACCCAGGCGGCTCTTGCTGCGCATGTGCACCGTACTCCCCGCCCCCTCCGCGACCACCCAGATGCTCACGTCGTCGCGAAAGCGAACCAGCTTCGTCTTCGCGACGGCGCGCAGGCGGCGCTCTCCTTCGTCTACCTTGAGGCTGAACCAGCGCTCCTGGCGCGGAGCCAGGCGGGCGATGGCGGCGAAGGCCTCATCGGGCGAGGCGTCGAAGCTCTGGGGCTGGATGTCCGGGTACTCCGGGGTCTCACCGGTCTGCACGTCGTTGATGATCGGTGCTGGCATGGTCGCTCCGCTGCGGGGGGCTGAGGTCCGGATCCGCACCGCATTCTTTGTTGGGCAAGCCGGAGCCTGGGTTTATAGTCGGCCGGTTTCGCGACCGCGAGGAGGATTGAGATGCTGAAGACGCTCGTCTGCGCCCTGGTCCTTCTGCCCTCGCTGGCAGCAGCCCACGGGCTCTACACCGAGGAGGCCGAGGACGTCTCCCCCGGCTGGCAGGTTCCCAGCGTGGCGCAGGTCGAGGACGCCATCGACGACGCTTCGGCCGAGTTCTTCGTGCCCGTCTCGCTGCTCCGCGCCGTCGCCCACATCGAGACCCGCTGGCAGCACATGCCCTACCGGGTCGGCAACTACGGTCGCCGCGGCCTCTTCCACATGACCGAGCTGCGGCTGCTCGACGCCGAAGGCGTGCTGGGCAGCGATCACGACCACGTCGTCGGCGACTACGTCACGCACATCCGCGGCTTCGCGGCCCTGCTGGACGACGCGCGCCCGATCTCGGCGCCCATGCCGCCGGTCGGCGAGTGGGGCGACGCGCTCGCGTGGGTGATGGACCTGCACCCCGACGCCACCGACACCTACCTGAACCGCGTGTTCAACCTGGTCAACGACGGCCTCGTGGACCGCCTCGCGGACACCGGCGAGCCCATCACCATCGCGCCCGTGGCCATCGACGGGCAGTACCTGGGCGCCTACCAGAGCTCGGTGGAGCGCAGCCCCGACTACCCCGGCGCGGTCTGGGACCAGGCCTCGACCTGCAACTTCTCGAACGCCAGCCGCACGGCCGCGGACATCGACCGCGTGCTCGTCCACACCGCTCAGGGCAGCTACGCAGGCACGATCTCGTGGTTCAACAACTGCTCGGCGAGCGTGTCGACGCACTACGTCATCAGCAGCGGTGGCGACATCACCCAGATGCTCTACGAAGAGGACATCGGCTGGCACGTGCAGTGCTGGAACGGCCGGTCGATCGGCATCGAGCACGAGGGCTACGTCAACCAGCCCGCGCTCTACTACACGCCGGCGATGTACCAGGCCTCCGGTGACCTCGTCGCCGACATGATCGCCGACTGGAACATGACCGCCGACCGCGTGACCGTCGTCGGCCACAGCGAGGTCGACCCCGCCTGCAACACCAACGCCCACAGCGACCCGGGCAGCGGCTGGGACTGGGACGAGTACATGGACATCATCGGGGGCACGAACGTGACGCCCCCGGACCCGACCAACCTCGTCGGCTACGTGCGGCACACGGACCTCTACGACTCGGCCTACGGCGTCTCGGGCGCGACCGTCGACGTGCCCGGCATGGGCACCACGACCACGAGCGGCGCTGGCTACTACGCCTTCAACGACATCAGCGCGGGCACCTACCAGGTCTGCGCGGACGCGCCCGGCTACCTCGAGACCTGCGTCAGCAAGACCGTGGCCCCCGAGATCACCAACTGGGGCTCGGTGCTCATCGTCGCGGACAGCGGCGACGACGACGACGATGACGACGCGGTGGACGACGACGACACCACGCCCGACCCCGTGGACGACGACGACAGCACACCCGATCCCGTCGACGACGACGACGCGACGG
>JAJDAI010000733.1 GCA_029261955.1 Deltaproteobacteria bacterium
ACGACGACGACGCGACCCCGGACGACGACGACGCCACGGCCGCTCCGTCCACCACCATGTTCTTCCTGGATCCGCCCATCAACGCGGAGCTCAGCTACACGGCCACGTTCCGGCTCCAGACCAACGGCGACAACCCCGGCCCGGTCTTGCTGACCATCGACGGAGACGAGATCGGCGGCTCCTTCTTCGGCGTCACGAGCCACGAAGCTGAAGTCGAGGTCGTCACCGAGCAGTACCCGGACGGGGACTACACGGTCGTGGCCACGATGCCCTTCTGGAACCTGAGCAACCAGCGCGACGTGACCTTCGCCAACGGGGAGCTGCTGGTCTACGACCTCGGGCCCGCCGACTTCGACGCCAACGCGCCCAACTTCGTGCAGTTCACCGCCGTCAGTTCGGCCGTGTCCGCGCAGGTCCAGATCAGCCCCGATCCCTCGACGCCGGTGCCGCTGCTCTTCGGCTACGTGCTCGATCCCAACGGCGACACCACGCTCGGCGGGCCGACCGACACCCAGTTCCGCGTGGCGGCCTCGGGCGCGGAGCCCTGGGCTGGCGGCGTGCCGGGCCACCCCTACACGCCCTTCCTGCCTGGCGAGTACCTCGTCTACCCCTGGACCGATCAGGACGTCGTCACCAGCGCCATCCTCGACAGCCAGGCGGTCGTGAAGCGCTCCTTCGAGCCGGTGGAGGCGGGGCTGCTCTCGCTGGACTTCTACTTCGTGCCGGGCAGCGGGCTGACGGCGTCGACGGCGCCCTCGGACGGCAACTTCCAGGACTTCCTGTCCGGCCTCGAGGGCGCGCTGCTCGGCGCCGACATCGGCCTGGGCGACCTGCGCTACTTCGACGCGCCCGCCACCCCGATGGTCACGAGCACCGCAGCCCTCGCCGACCTCTTCCGCCTCTCGGTGACCGGCACGGATCGGGCGCTGCCCGTGTTCCTGGTGCAGGACCTGGACCTGCCGAACTTCGACGTCGCGGGCGTCGCCGCTCACGTGCCGGGGCCCGCGCTGGCCTCGGGCACCGGCCAGGCGGGCGTCGTCTTCACCAGCGAGCTGATCCTGGACGGGGACGCCGGCCTGGCGACCTCGCTCGCGGCGCACGAGATCGGGCACTTCCTCGGGCTCTACCACACCTCCGAGATCGGGGGCGGGCAGCACGACGAGCTCACCGACACCGCCCAGTCCTGCGATGCCTCCGACTGCTGGGAGACGAACGTGATGGACCCCTACCTCCTCGGGTCCACGGGCATCAGCGACGACCAGGCCTTCGTGATGCTGCGGCACCCGCTGGTCGACCTGGTGGACCCGGGGGAACTCAACGCGCGGGACGCCGCTTGGGTGCCGCCGCCGCTGTCACGCCCGGGTGGGCTCTTCTGTCAGGTGGGTCCCTGGTAGGGACTGCTAGTAGTCCTCGCCCGCGTCGTCGTCGTAGACGCGCTGGTGCGGGCGGCGCTTGCGGTTGCGGGCGTTCTGCGCTGGGGCGCTCTCACCCGACACGGCGCGCGGCTTCTTCTTGCCGCGGCGCTCCTTCTTGCGACCGGGCTTGCCCTCGTCTTCTTCGTCGTCCGCGCCGGGCGGGGGCCCGGTGAAGACGGGCGGGCGTCCGCCGTAGCCGCCACCGCTTGGCGGGCCGCCGTAGCCGCCGCCTGGGCGTCCACCGCCTGGCGGGCCGCCGTAGCCGCCGCCTGGACCTCCTGGACCTCCTGGACCTCCGGGGGGGCGACCGCGATAGACCACGCCGCTGCCGCCTGGGGCCGGGCGCCTCGGGGGTCCGCCCGGTCCGCCTGGACCGCCACGGCCCTCGGCTTCGTGCACGCGGATGGGCCGGCCACCGAGCTCGGTGCCGTCCATGTTCTCGGCTGCCTTCTTGGCCTCGGCCTCCGTCTCGAAGGTCACGAAGCCGAAGCCACGTGATCGGCCCGTCTCGCGATCCTTGATGATCACGGCGTCGGTGACGGTTCCGAAGGGGGCGAAGGCCTGGCGGATGTCCTGGTCATCGGCGGCCCAAGGCAAACCACCAACGAAGAGTCGCGTATTCATCAATCCAATCCGGTGTCCACGCGAGCGCCACACGGGCTCACGTCCGCCGATTGTTGCACAGCGAGGCCGCGGGCTGAACAGGCCGGTTTGGATCGCTGCGATCGCCCGCCCGCGATCGCAGGATCAAGCGCGGAGTGCGGCGGATCGCAGAATCGCCGGCTGAGCACGGTGTAGCCTCGCGCGCATGCCAACCGACCTCCAAATCGCCCGCTCCGTCACCCCCCGCCCCATCAACGACGTCGCCGCCGACCTCGGCGTGCCTGCAGAGGCCGTCGTGCCCTACGGCCGCGACAAGGCCAAGATCGTCCTGAATCGACGGCCTGAGCCGCGGGGCAACCTCATCCTCGTGTCCGCGATCACGCCCACGCCCGCGGGCGAAGGCAAGACGACCACCTCGGTCGGGCTGGCGATGGGCCTCGCCAAGATCGGCAAGAACTGCGCGGTGGCGCTGCGCGAGCCCTCCCTCGGGCCGGTCATGGGCCTCAAGGGCGGCGCGGCCGGCGGCGGGCGCGCGCAGGTGATCCCCATGGAGGACATCAACCTCCACTTCACCGGCGACTTCCACGCCATCGCGTCGGCCCACAACCTGCTGGCCGCGGTGCTCGACAACCACCTGCACTTCGGCAACGAGCTCAACATCGAGCCGCGCACCACGCTGCTGCGCCGTGTGCTGGACATGAACGACCGCGCGCTGCGCCACGTCGTGCTGGGCCTCGGCGGCCGCACGATGGGCATCCCGCGCGAGAGCGGCTTCGACATCACCGCGGCGAGCGAGGTCATGGCGATCCTCTGCCTGGCCGAGGACTTCGCCGACCTCCAGAACCGGCTGGGCAACATCCTGCTCGGCCAGCGTCGCGGCACCGGCGAGGGCATCTACGTGCGCGACCTGGGTGCCGAGGGCGCCATGGCCGTCCTGCTCAAGGACGCGATCAACCCGAACCTCGCCCAGACCCTCGAGGGCACGCCCGCGCTCATCCACGGGGGGCCCTTCGCCAACATCGCGCACGGCGCCAACTCGGTCATCGCCACGAAGACGGCCCTCGAGTTCGCGGACTGGGTCGTCACCGAGGCGGGCTTCGGCTTCGACCTGGGCGCCGAGAAGTTCCTGCACATCAAGTGTCGTTCGGCCGGGCTCTCGCCCCGCTGCGTGGTCCTCGTGGCCACCATCCGCGCGCTCAAGGCGCACGGCGGCATCGGCAAGGACGCGCTGACCACCCTGAACCCCGAGGGCGTCGAGGACGGCCTGCCCAACCTCGAGCGGCACCTCGACAGCATCGCGGCCTTCGGGCTGACGGCGGTCGTGGCGTTGAACCACTTCGACGGGGACAGCGACAGCGAGGTGCGGGCGGTGCAGCGCCTGTGCGCGAAGCGCGGCGTGCGCTTCGCGATCTGCCGTGGCTGGGCCGACGGCGGCGACGGGTCGACGGACCTCGCGCGCGCCGTCGTCGAAGCAGCCGAGGAGGGCGACGGGACCTTCAAGCCGCTCTACGCCCTGGAGCAGCCGGTCGAGGACAAGATCGCCGCCATCTGCGAGGGGGTCTACGGCACCGAGCACGTGGTCTACAGCAAGGCCGCGCAGCGCGACCTCAAGCGGATCCGCCGCCTGGGCCTGTCGGACCTGCCCATCTGCATCGCCAAGACGCCCGCGTCCCTCTCCGACGACCCCACCCTGCTCGGCCGTCCGAGGAACTTCGTCATCAACGTGCGCGAGATCCAGATCGCCGCGGGGGCCGGCTTCCTCATCCCCATCACCGGCGACATCCTGCGCATGCCCGGCCTGCCGCGTCGGCCCGCTGCCCTGGGCATGGGCGTGGACGAGGACGGGCAGATCGTCGGCCTGAGCTGATCGGTGGCGCCCGGCGGCGGTTTCCTGGAAGCCAGCCGGGTCCCCGCCGCCTACCATGTCCGCCATGAAGGGGCTCCTCGTCTTGCTGTTGTCGGTGGCGTTCGCGGCGGATCTCGGGGCGGTCGAGGGGCGGACGCTGGCCGGGGACGAGGTGTCCTTCGCGGCCATGATCGACGCCGAGCTCACCCTGCTCGTCGTGCCCTTCGAGCGCGATCAGACCGACGACATGCTGACCTGGTACGAGCCGGCCGAGCAGCTGCCCGCGAGCCTCGCGGTCACCCCGCTGCTGCCTCGTGGGATCCGCGCCCTGCGGCGCATCATCGACCGCGGCATGGCCAAGAAGATGAGCCGCGCGCGCCAGCGCCGCACCGCGACCTTCTACGTCGACAAGGACCCGCTCAAGGAGCACCTGGGCATCGAGGTCGAGGACGAGCTGGCGATCCTGCTGCTGGCTCGGGACGGCCGCGTGCTGTTCCGGGGGACGGGGCCCTGGACCTCCTCCACCGAGGCCGCGCTCCGCGCCGCCCTGGCCTCCGAGGGGTCCCCGTGACCCTGCGCCTGCTGCTCCTGCTCCTGATCGGCTGTCCTTCCTCCGCGCCGCAGGACGACGACGACACGGCGGACGACGACGACGCGGTGAACGACGACGACGCAGCCGACGACGACGACGCAGCCGACGACGACGACGCAGCCGACGACGACGACGCCACCACGGTCTCCGGCGCGACCCTCGCCGACGCCGGCCTCTGCGGCACCGACAGCAGCCAGCCCTCCCCCCCGGCCGGTCCCTTCACCTCGGTCACCGGTCCGTCGCCCTTCGGCACCGGCGCGCTGGCGGACGTGACCCTCGGCCCGCTCGACGACCCCAGCGTCATCGTCGCGCCGCCGCAGCCGGGTTCGGTGGACACCAACCGCGACCTGAACACCGAGACCTACGACCTCTACGTGCCGCCGGGCTACGACGGCAGCGAGCCCTACGGCCTGCTCATCCACATCAACGCGGGCAACTCCGGCGAGGTGCGCGGCTCCTGGACCGACGTGCTCGACGAGCAGCGCCTGATCTGGGTCGGGCCCGACGGCGCCGGGAACTCGGTGAACGTGGACGTGCGCATGGGCAAGGCGGTGCTCGGCGCCTGGCGGGCGATGGAGCTCTTCCACATCGACACGAGCCGCGTCTTCGCCACCGGCACCTCCGGCGGCGCCCGCTCGGCCCACGTCGCGAGCATGCTGCACCCGAGCGTCTTTGCGGGCGCCGTGCCGGTCTGCGGAGCTGGCTGGTACGAGCAGGTCGAGCAGGCCTACGAGACCCAGGACCCCGACGGCCACTACGAGCTCTGGGACACCTGGTTCTACCCCGACGTCAGCGGCCAACCCTTCGGCGACTGGCTGCTGGGCCACGGCCCGCGCTACGGCTTCCTGACGTCCTTCGACGACTTTCGCGAGGGGGACATCCAGAACATCTACCACTTCGGCGCCGTGCCGAGCGGCTTCCGGACCCGCCTGATCGAAGGCGCCGGGGGCCACTGCGCCACCGACGCCGGGCAGGCGCGGGATGGGCTGGCCTGGGTGCAGAGCCCCGACTTCGTGGTGGTCGACGAGGCCTTCGACAGCGGCGGACTACAGGACGGCGGCACGGGCGGCGGCGTGGTGGACGCTGGGCCGGTGGACGGCGAGCGCCTCACGGAGACGGCCTCGGGTCTGCGCTTCGCCCCGGCACCCGGACTGCCCGCCCTGGCCTTGCTCCGCAACCGGGCGGCCTTCGCGGACGCCGCGGGCGGCACCGTCCGCTTCGAGCTCCGGCCCGACGCTGCCGGTTTCGCAGGGCGGGCGAGCCTGGGGATCCACGCCTGGGGCGACGAGGTCGCGGTCGACTCGCTGATCGACGGTGGACCAGCCGGCCTGGTCGTCGCCCTGGAGGGCACGACGCTGGCCGTGACCGTTCGCGCTGCGGACGGCAGCAGCGCGGAGATCCTGCGGGGCACGCTGGGTGACTGGGACGGAGTCGAGCCGCTGGAGGTCGAGCTGCACCTCTGGTCCGGGGAGCTCCAGGTGCGCACGAACAAGCACCTCGACGCGCCGACGGTCGCAGCCTGGGCACGCGTGCTCGACGATCAGCGCATCCTGCGGGTCCGCTGGTCCGCCGCGCCCGCCGAGTTCCAGCCGAGCTGGTCGGACGACGTCCTGCTCAGCCTGTCGGCGGAAGCGGTCGACGGGGCCGTGCCGCCGCTGCACGTCGGCGATCTCCAGGTGCGGGACGCGACCGGCCTCCTCTGCGGGAACTGACGAGCCCTTCGGTGCTCTAGCCCGGCGGCTCCTTCGCCGGCAGCACCGCGAGCTGCCCGGCCTGGGCCGGTTCCACCAGGCTGAGGGCAGCGGGCTGCGAGCCGGCCAGGGCGAGGCCGCCGGCGTTCACGCCCCCGCCGAGCCGGTCGAAGATCAACGCGTGGGCGGCCTCGATGCGGTCCCGCGCGTATGAGCCGAGGTCGGGCCGCTTCGCCGCCCGCGCGAGCTCGGTCATCGCCAGGCGGTCGCCGCGCGCCGCGAGCAGTTGGGCCGCCTTCCACGCGACCTCGTCTCCACCCGCGCGCAGGCAGCCGAGGAGCTGGATCTCGGGCAGCGGCTGATCGTTGCGCATCCCCGCCAGGCCATCGAGGCGATCGGCGTCCTGGCCCGAGGTCATCATCACCAGCGCCTCGGCGTGGCTGAGCGGCTGGTCCTGGGCGAGCCCCGCGCGCAAGGCGAAGCGCTGCACGGGCTCCTCGTGGTCCCGGCGGGCCTCGGCGAGGGCCACCGCGGTGGGCTCCGCGTCGCCGTGCTCCTCCAACAGGACCAGCAGGCACTCCAGGCGGATGCTCGTCCGGGGCTCGTCGCGGAAGCGCTCCAGCAGCTCGGCCGGCACGTCCTCGGGCTCCTTCAGGGCCAGCGCGAGCGTCCGCAGCTTCTGCACCTCGGCGCCGAGCTCGTCGGGCAGCCCAGCCCGGGTGGCGGCGAGGGCCCGGCCCCCGTCCTCGGGCTCGATGGACCAGCCCGCCTGCACCAGCGCGATCAGCGCCGCCCGCGCGGGGCCCTTCAGGCGACAGAGGATGGTCTCGCTGCGCGCATCGAGCTTCATCCGCTGCTGCAGCTCGGCGTCGGGGCCCGATCCGGCGGGCGCGTTGGGCGGCTTGGGTCTCGCCTCGAAGAAGCCGCTCGGCGGCGCAGCGACGGCCATCGACACCTCGGGCGCGCCGGTCTGCGCCCGGAGGATGACGTCGACCCGCAGCCCATCGACTTCGGTGCGGCTGATCCTCGCCGGCCCGAAGCCCCCCGCCAACGACAGCCCCGCGCGGCGGAGCTCGGACGCGAAGAGCGGGAGCGCGCGGCGGAACTGGTCGCGGCGCCAGTACACCGCGCCCAGCAACAGGGCCGTCATCAGGATGTTCAGCAGGACCAGGGCGGTGACCACGTCCCCAGTCTGCCCCGGACGGCCGGCCCCGTGCGGTGCAGCGCGGCGCGGGGAGCTAGATTGGCGCCGTGCAGGCGACACGCGAAGCGAAGGCCCTCTTCCTCTTCGGCGCGGCCATGGTGGTGCTGGTCATCACGATGACCGGCATGCGGAACAGCGTGCCCCCCGTAGTCGACGCCGGGCCGCTCCGCCTCATCCAGCTGCTGGCGGCGCTCCTCGTCCTGCAGACGGGCCTGCTGCTCGCCCTGCTCCGCGGCCAGCCGCTCCTGGGCCCCGTCTTTGCCCCGATCCTGCTCGCGGCCGCCTGCATCGGCCTGCTCGTTCCCCCCTGGGCGAACCGGACCTTCGACGACACGGCCCAGGTCGGTGACGAGCTCGAGATCGTGCGCTCCCGCTGCGGGAAGATCCCGCCCGCGGTGCTCGCCCGTCCCCTGACCCCCCAGAGCTGGGCCCGCTCCGAAGTCCTGACCGGGCGCCGCTGCCGGCAGCTGGTCCGCGGGGATGTCGTCCGCCTGGTCGACGCAGAGGGGGCGCTCGGGGCCCGGTGGCGCCGTGCCGCGCAGACGAGCTCGACCGTCGGCCCGATCGCCCACGACCGCCACGGGTGGAAGGCCTTCCAGGGAGGGGACTGGGAGACCTGCGTCCGCGAGACCTCCGCGTCCCTGGAGCAGCGCCCCGGCGGCGACGCGGGCCGCATCTACGCCAACCGGGGGAGCTGCCGGCTCAAGCTCCGGGCGTTCCCCGAGGCCATCGAGGACTTCGAGCTCGGCTGCCAACACGGCCGCGCCGGGTCCTGCGCCTGGTTGAAGAAGAACGCCGACTGGATCCGGGGCATCCGCGGCGAGCACTGAGGCCCTCCCTCACCGGATGGGCGCGCCTCTGGCAGACTGCGGCCCGGACGGAAGGGCCATGCTGAAGCTGCTCGGAACACTCATCGTCGCGATCTTCGGTTGGAGCTACGGCCAACCGCCGCCGACGGACCAAAAGAAGCTGGTGGTCATCGCCGCGCCGCACACGTCCAACTGGGACTACGTCCTGATGATGGCCTTCGTGTGGCACTGGGGCCTGAAGATCAACTGGATGGGCAAGGACTCGCTCTTCGACGGCCCCTTGGGCTGGCTGCTGAAGCTGACCGGCGGCGTGTCCATCGACCGCAGCAAGTCCGACAACCGCGTCGACGCCATGGCGGCCACCTTCAGCGACCGCGAGCACCTCTGGCTCGTGATCCCCGCCGCCGGCACGCGAGGCCACCGCGACTACTGGAAGTCCGGCTTCTATTACATCGCGCTCGCCGCGGGCGTGCCCATCGCCCCCGCTGTCCTGGACTACGACAAGAAGGAAGCCTGCTTCCCCGGCCTGATCGTGCCCACGGGGGACGTTTCGGCGGACATGGACAAGATTCGCGAGATCTACGAGGGACGCGGCGCGAAGCACCCCGAGAAGAAGAGCCGCATTCGGCTGCGGGTGGAGGACGAGCAGTCGAGCGCCCCGTCCGAGGACTGACAAAAACAAGGCGCACCCCCCTAGCGTAATCGCGAGATCAGGCGTTACCTTTGAGCCTGGATGCCTCGCCTCTTCGTTTTCCTTTCGTTGTTGCTGCTCGCCGCGCCCGCCCAGGGACGCGTGGATGGTGATGTTCTCTGGGACAAGTACCCCGACGACCAGGGCGGAGAGGCCCGCAGGGCCAACTTCGCGGTCAAGGACGTCGGCTGCGCCTACCGCATCATGAGCGACCTCGAGTACATGGAGCGCTCCTTCGCGTTCCTGGAAGAGGTGAAGGTCCACCGCGACGACGGCCGCAGCCAGAACGCGACCTTCCGCGAGCGCTTCTTCCCCGTGGGCGTCGTCGAGTCCCGCTACGAGCGCGCGCTCAATGGCAGCGACCGGGTGTCCTGGGTGCTCCAGGAGGGCCGCCAGGAACGCCACGATGGCACCTGGATCATCAAGCCCCGCGACGGTGGCGTGACCATCGAGTTCATCAACATCATCGAGGCGAAGAACTGGTTCGACCAGGCGATCCTCAACGCGATCCAGAAGCGCACGATGGCCGACATCGTCGAGTACGCGCAGACCCTCTGCGGCGTCCTCTGATCGCCCGGGGCGCCTGAGCCCCCACCACCGAATCCAACCCGTTCCTCAAGCCGCGCCGCGGTGCGCCGTTACGACAGGTACATGAGACCTGGTCTGCACCCACGCGCGGGGCCCCTCGAGGGCTTCGTAGAGGGGGTGGTGCGACCGCGGGGGCGTCCGCCTCCGCGCGATCCGGACGAGAGGGGGCCGCCGTGAGGCTGTTCCTCCCCGGATCACTGCATCGATCCCTCCACTCGCTCCGCCGCACCGGCCGACGCCGCGATCGCCTCCTGATCCAGGCGGCGTCGGGGCTGCGGGTCACCCGGGCGGCCGACGACCCCGCCGCCGTCGCGCGGGCGGCGCACCTCCATTCGCGTGAACGCAGCCGCAAGGCCGCGATGCGCAACGTGGAAGACGCGCTGTCGGCCGTGCAGACGGCGGAGGGCGGCCTGGACCAGATCCAGGACGTGCTGTCGCGTCTGCGTGAGCTGGCGGTGGCGGCGGCGAGCGAGACCTCGCTGGGCGCGGGCCGGCTGGCCATCCAGACCGAAGCCGCCGCGCTGCTCTCGGAGGTGGACCGGCTCGCCTCGGCGACGGACTTCAACGGCGCGCCGCTGCTGAGCACGGTGCGGCTCGACGTGGGCTTCGTGATCGACACCTCGG
>JAJDAI010000734.1 GCA_029261955.1 Deltaproteobacteria bacterium
GGCCATCGCGGCCTTCGAGGAGTACCTCGGGTGGAACACCGGGGACACCGCGGCCGTCGAGCGGCTCATCCTGCTGCTCAAGGCGCAGCGGGACGAGGCGCGGGCGCCCACGACGGCCGAGCCGGTCGGGCCCAGCCAGCCCACCGGGTCCACCGAGCCGGTCGCCATCGCCTCGACCCCCGAGCTGGAGGCGCTCATCGCCCGGCTGGAGGCCCTCGCCGCGTCCATGGATTCGAGCCCGACGGCGGACACCTCCCCGACCGAGGAGGCCATCGACGCCGACGCGCTGGAGCAGCGCGACGTGGGCGACATCTACGAAGAGGTCGTCGTCTCCGCGTCCCGCCAGGCCACCTCGCCGGTGGACGCGCCCTCGGCCACGACCATCATCACCGCGGATGAGATCCGGCTCAGCGGCGCGACCAGCATCCCCGAGCTGCTGCGCCGCGTGCCCGGCATGTCGGTGCTGACCATGAGCAGCTCCAACACGAACCTGGCGATGCGCGGCTTCAACCAGCGCATCTCCAACAAGCTGCTCGTGCTCATCGACGGGCGCTCGACCTACCTGGACTTCCTGGGCGGCACGCTCTTCAACACGATGCCCATCGACCTGGCGGACATCGAGCGCATCGAGATCATCCGCGGCCCGGGCTCGACGCTGTACGGCGCCAACGCCTTTGGCGGCGTGGTCAACATCATCACGAAGCAGCCCGGCACCGAGCAGGGCGGCCAGGTGTCCATCACCGGCGGCAACGCCGAGACCATCCTGGGCAACGTCCAGTTCAACGGGCGGAAGGGGATCTTCGGCTACCGGGGCAGCGTCGGATACAACCAGACGAACCGCTACGAGCTGGAGTACGGCGAGCGCGCGGACTTCGAGGCGGTGCCCACGGACCCGTCCCTGGCGGCCCGGTCGCTGCGCGCGAACGCGGGCTTCAACCTGGTGCCGGAGCGCGACGTCAAGATCGGCCTGAGCGGCGGGCTGAACTACTCGACGATGAACTTCTTCGCCATCGGCCTGTTCCGGGACTTCTGGCTGGAGGGGCTCAAGACGAACCTGCGCTTCGACGGGCAGTTCAAGGGCCTCACCATCCGGGCCTTCTGGAACTACTTCGACGCCGTCGCCTCGGAGACCTGGGTCCCCGTCGGCGGCGTGCCGGTCGCGAACAACCAGCCCACGGCCCACGTCGTCGACGTCGAGGCGTCCTACACGACCACCGCCATGACCGGCCCCGTGCAGCACGACCTGAGCCTGGGCGCCGGCTACCGGCTCAAGACCATCGACTGGGACTGGTTGCCCGAGGCGAAGATCGAGCAGCACCTCAACGGCTTCGTCGAGGACCGCATCACCTTCGTGCCGCAGCTGCAGACGGTGCTGGGCTTCCGCTTCGACCAGCACCCGCTCGTCGGCTTCACGCCCTCGCCCCGCGCCGCCGTGCTCATCAAGCCGACCCCGCGCCAGAGCCTGCGGGTCAGCGCCGGCACCGCCTTCCGGACCCCGACCTTCCTGGAGTCCTACCTGGACCTGAAGGTGCCGACGGGCGTGGTGACGGGCGTGTCCATCAACAGCCGCGGCAGCGTGGACCTGGCGCCGGAGAACATCTTCAGCGCCGAGCTGGGCTACGTCTTCGAGGACAGCGACTTCCTGAGCTTCGACGTCTCGGTCTACTACCAGCGCGTCGCCGAGCTCATCGCGCTCGGGCCCATCGACCCGCCGGACCGGCCGCAGGGCCTGGACGGCACGAGCTTCCTCGCGGGCGCGTCGACCTTCGGGAACGCCGAGGGCGTGTTCCACGGCCTGGGCGCTGAGGCCAGCATCCACGCCTTCCCGGTCGACGGCCTCGACCTGCGGGCCAACTACTCCTTCTCCTACATGTTCGACCAGGACCTGCTGGACGCCGGCGCGGACGACTTCCGCGACAAGCGGCACCCGATGCACACCGGCAACGTCGGGGCGAGCTACCGCGCGCCCTTCGGCCTGGACGCCAACGTCGATGTGCACGTCGTCTCGGCGGTCACGATCCCCGAGCGCACCTTCGCCAGCGACGGCAGCGTGCTCACCGAGGGCTGTGAGGCCGACACCTACGCGATGGTCAACGCCCGCGTCGGCTACCGGTTGCTCAACGACAAGCTCGAGTTCGGCGTCACGGCCTTCAACATCGGCGGCTGGGTCGACGGCGGGCACCGCGAACACTGCATGGCACAGCGGGTCGGCCCGCGCGTCATGGGCACCGCGACCTACCGGTTCTGAGGGAGATGAACATGAACAAGTTCCTGCTCGTCTGCTTCGCCCTCGGCCTGATCGCCTGCGATGTCGAGGTGGTGCCGGTCGACGACACGCCGGCCCCGTCCACCTACATCTCGGGCCAGGTGAAGGTCCTCGTCGACAACGGCCTGCCCCTGGGGCCGACGATCCTGGTGCGCTACGCCTGCGACAACCCGCCGCCGCCGGTGGGCACGGGCACGCCCGCGGACTTCCTGATCGTCGATGAGCGTTCCTTCTCGGGCGGCACGGCGGACTTCACCTTCCCGCAGGTCCCTGCGGCCTCGTGCCACATCCTGGCCGGCTTCGTCGATCGGGACCGGGACTTCCACTACAACTTCGGCGTCAGCGGCCAGATCACAGCCGGGGACATCATCCTCGAGCAGCAGGTCGTCGCCACGGGCGAGCAGGACGGCGACTGGATCGAGCCCGTCACCGGCGTGGAGCTGGTCGGCGAGCGCGTGATGCCGCTGGAGCGGCCCGTCTTCTCCTACCGCCAGGTCGGCGCGGAGCAGGACGGGGCCACCCTCTTGCGGGGCCCCGTGCCCGGCAGCACGCCCAACCTCTACCTGGACTTCGCGGCTGAGGACCTCGACAGCGACCTGATCGACGTCGAGGACGCGGCCTTCACCCTGGTCTTCGGGCCGGACGCGGACGGGGACGGCTGGCCCGACGACAACAACGCCGACGGCGCGCCCGACGTGCTCTGGCCGCGGGTGCTGATCTTCAAGCTCGACCCGGCGGATCCGTCGGGCCTCACGCGCGCCGATCCGACCGTGCTCCTGCCCGGCGTCGTCTTGCCGCTCGACACGGACGCGCCCATGGACATCACGTCCAACCGGCTGCTCCAGGCCATGGCCGCCGGCATCCCCTTCGACGGGCAGAGCATCTTCCCCGTCACCGAGATGCGCGTCGCCGTGCCGCCGCTGGTGGTCACCGACCTGGCGACGCGCTCGACGGTGGACATCGAGGCCTTCCACACCGAGATCGACACCGACGGCGAGTATCAGGTGCTCGTGATGAACAGCACCGGGCAGGTCTGGAACCTGCCCAACGAGCTGGCCGGCTTCGGGCACGACGACCAGGACCTGCGCCTGGTGGTGCAGGCGCCCGAGGAGGCCCCGGCCCTGACCCGCATCGCGGGCACCGTGACCGTGTCCGACGAGGGCGGGCAGCCGGCCGGCGACGTGCAGGTCGTGCGCTTCGACTGCGCGAACCCGCCCCCGCCCGCGGGCAGCGGCGCGCCGCTGGACCTGAGCGTCATCAAGGCTGGGGCCTTCGTGGACGGCGTGGGTGAGTTCGCCTTCGATGTCGTCGCGCACGACAGCTGCTCGATCATCACGGGCGCGGTGGATGTGGACGGCGACTTCTCGGCCTTCTTCGGGGTGGCGCAGGGCTTCACCGCCGGCGACGTCTCGCTGGAGACGGCCATCGTCCAGGTGGGCACGGAGCAGCCGGAGCTCGTCGAGCTGGGCGAGGCCGCGGTGGTGCCGCTGGAGATGCCCGCCTTCGACTTCTGGGACCCCAAGACCGGCGAGTCCGGCGTCACGATGGCCATGGGGCCGGCGGTGGGCACGACGTCCAACACGGTCGTGCACTTCGAGGCGCGCGGCGTGGAGTCGATCTTCGGCTCGGCCGTGGACCCGCTCTTCACCCTGGTCTTCGAGGCGGACGGCGACGGCGACGGCTGGCCCGACGACCTCAACGGCGACGGCGCGCCCGACGTGAAGTGGCCGCGGATCCTGGCCGTGCGGCTGGATCCCGAGGATCCCCAGCAGCTGACCCGGGCCGAGGGCCCTGTCGTATTGCCCGGCGTGGTCCTGCCCTTCGACATCAACGACGCCTTCAACTTCGACACGAACCTCGTGCTTCAGGCGATGGCCGCGGGCTTGCCCTTCGACGGCGAGCAGATCATCCCGATGACCGACCTGGACGTCATCGTGCCGCCGCTGGTGGTGACCGACCTCGCGACGCGCGCCACGGCGCCCATCGAGGCCGTCGCCGCGAGCGGGGTCGAAGTCACGGGCGAGTACCAGATCGTCGTGATGAACAGCACCGGCCAGGTCTGGACGATGCCGAACGAGATCTCGGCCCTGGGCGAGGCCTCGCAGGGGGCCACGCTCACGGTGGAAGCCGTGGACGCGCCGGTGCCCGGGGTGACGACGGTGACGGGCACGGTGACGATGGACGCCGTGCTCGGCGAGCCCAGCGGGGACGGCATCGTCTTGCGCTTCGACTGCGCGAACCCGCCGCCGCCCGCGGGCTCGGGCTCGCCCATCGACCTGAGCATCATCAAGTCCTGGGACGGCCAGGTCGGCAGCTACTCCTTCGAGGAGGTGCCCGAAGAGAGCTGCGTGCTGCTGACCGGCTTCATCGACCGCGACGGCGACTTCTCGGCCTTCTACGAGGTGAACAAGGGCGCGACGGCGGGGGATGTGGCCATCGACGCCGTCGTGGCGCAGGTGGGCAGCGCGCGGGAGAACGGGCTCGTGGACCCCGTGGTCGCCGAGCTCGAGGCGAACACCGCGATTCCCCTGGAGCGGCCTGCCTTCAGCTTCGTGGACCTGTCGGGCGCGGACGTGCCGACCATGACCGTCGCCGAGGTTCCGGGCACGACGGAGACGGTGATGCTCTCGCTGAGCGGCCAGACGCTGGAGACGGTGTTCACGGACGTGGTCTCGCCGCTCTTTGGCGTGACCTTCGCGCCGGACCTCGACGGCGACCCCTTCGGCCTGCCGGACGACCTCAACGGCGACGGCCTGCCCGACGCCATCTGGCCGCGCATCCTGCTGCGCAA
>JAJDAI010000735.1 GCA_029261955.1 Deltaproteobacteria bacterium
ATCGCCTCGATCACGACCGCCTGCCCGTCCCGCCGGAGCGGAGGCGGAGGCGGGGACGACGACGACAGCGCCGCAGACGACGACGACCTCGCAGACGACGACGACGCGACCGCGGACGACGACGACCTCGCGGACGACGACGACGTCACCCAGGGGGACGACGACGACACCCCCGGCGGCACGCAGGTCTCCGTCACCAGCGGCACCCGGGTGGTCGACGTGGACTTCGGGCCGAAGCTGGAGGCCGAGGGCCTCACCGACTGCCACATCGAGCTCGACGTCGTGAACAGCGGACTGAGCGCGCCAGCCGGCTGCCCGAGCTGCGCCTGGCTCGTCGCGGTGACCTTCGAGGTGGCCTTCACGGACTGCAACTACGCCGTCGAGGACGTCTACGACCAGTTCTACGGCTTCGCCGAAGACGGCCCCGTTTCCTGGTGGGACGACGCCGACAGCGAATGGGCCGACTCGGTCTACTCCGACAACGGAACCGTCGCCGGCTTCGGCTACTACGGCGAATCCGGCCCGGTCGAGGTCAGCGGCTACACCCTGTACGAGACCCTCTCGCTCACCTGGTAGCGGCGCGGATCCTCAGGCGCACTGGCGTCCCCCCCAGCGGTCCCCTACCCTCGCGCGCATGTCCATGTTTGACCAATTGGGCTCGGTCGAGCGGCGCTACGAGACCGTCGAAGCCCAGCTCGCGATGCCCGAGATCTCCGCGGATCCGAAGAAGCTCCAGGAGCTGATGAAGGAGTACGCGCACCTGCGCGACGTCGTCACGGCCTTCCGGGAGTGGAAGCGGCTCACGTCGGAGTACGCCGAGGCGAAGGAGATGCTCGGCGAGGACGACGTCGACATGCGCGAGATGGCCCGCGAGGAGATGTCGGCCCTGGCGCCGCAGATCGAGAAGGGCGAGTTCCAGCTCAAGCTGCTGCTCCTGCCGAAGGACCCGCACGAGGGCCGGGACGTCATCCTCGAGATCCGGGGTGGCGTGGGCGGCGACGAAGCGGGCCTCTGGGCGGCCGACCTCTTCCGCATGTACAGCCGCTACGGCGAGGGCCGCGGCTGGAAGTTCGACCTGATGAACCTGAGCCACAACGCCGCCGGCGGCTACAAGGAGGTCATCGCCCAGATCTCCGGCAAGGATGTCGACAAGCGCCTCTAGTACGAGTCCGGCGTGCACCGCGTGCAGCGCGTGCCCGCGACCGAGACCCAGGGGCGCATCCACACCTCGACCGCCACGGTGGCCCTCATGCCCGAGGCGGACCCGGTCGAGGTCGACATCGAGGACAAGGACCTGCGCATCGACGTGTTCCGCGCCTCGGGCCCCGGCGGGCAGTCGGTCAACACCACCGACTCGGCGGTGCGCATCACGCACCTGCCCACCAGCCTCATCGTCATCTGCCAGGACGAGAAGTCGCAGCACAAGAACAAGGCCAAGGCCATGACCGTGCTGCGCTCGCGCCTCTACGAGATGAAGCGCAAGGAGCAGGCGGACAAGGACGCCGCCATGCGCCAGGACCAGGTCGGCACCGGCGATCGCTCCGAGCGCATCCGCACCTACAACTACCCGCAGGGTCGCATCACCGATCACCGCATCGGCGTGACCCTCTACTCGCTGGACAAGATCCTCCAGGGCGAGCTGGACGAGCTGCTGGACCACTGCGCCACGAACTTCGAAGCGAAGGCGCTCGAACAGCTCGACGAGTCGTGAACGTCGCCGAGCTGCTCAAGACCACCACGGCGTGGTTTCGCGATCGCGGCATCGAGACCGCGCGGCTCGACGCCGAGCTGCTGCTCAGCGAGACCCTTCAGCTCGAGCGCATGCAGCTCTACACGAGCTTCGACCGCCCCATCGACCCGGCCGAGCTGGATGCCTACCGCGCCCTCGTGCGCCGGCGGGGCAAGCACGAGCCGGTCGCCTACATCCTCGGCGAGCGTGAATTCTACGGCCGCCCCTTCGCGGTGGACCCCCGGGTCCTGATCCCCCGGCCCGACACCGAGGTGCTCATCGACGAGGTGCTCGCCCGCCTGGACGCAGAGGCCGAGGGCGTGGTCCTGGACTACGGCACGGGCAGCGGCGCCATCGCGATCACCCTCGCCGCCGAGCGCCCGGCCCTGAAGCTGTTGGCCGTGGACGTCTCCCCCGAGGCCCTGATCGTCGCCCGCGCCAACGCGGAGTCGCTGGAGCTCGCGGACCGCGTCGGCTTCGTGCGCAGCGACGGCTTCGCGCGGGTGCCCGAGCGCTTCGCCGGGCAGCTGCTCGCGATCGTCGCGAACCCGCCCTACGTGGACCCGGCCGACAAGCCGACGCTCATGGCGGACGTGCGCGATCACGAGCCGGGCCTCGCGCTCTTCAGCGAGGACCCGCTGGCCCACTACCGACGCATCGCCGAGGCGAGCGCCACCTGGCTGGCCGACGGCGCCCTGCTTGCGGTCGAGGTGGGCCAGGGGCAGGCCGAGGATGTGGCCGCGCTCTTCGAGGCAGCCGGGCTCGTCGAGCCGGCCGTGCGCAAGGACCTCGCGGGCATCGAGCGGGTCGTGCTGGCGAGTCGCCCCGCCTGAGCGCCCCTCGGTTCAGACGCGCTCGATGATGGTCGCGATGCCCTGACCGAAGCCGATGCACATCGTGCTCAGGCCCACCGACACGTCCTTCTGCTCCATGGCGTTGAGCAGGGTCGTGAGCAGCCGCGCGCCGCTGGCGCCGAGCGGGTGACCGAGCGCGCAGGCGCCGCCGTAGACGTTGACCTTGTCCAGGTCCGCCTCGGTGGTCTGCGCCCAGCCGAGCACGACGCTGGCGAAGGCCTCGTTCACCTCGAAGAGGCCGATGTCGCCCATGCCCATGCCGGCCTTCGCGAGCGCCTTGCGGGTCGCGGGGATGGGGCCGGTCAGCATGATCGTCGGGTCCACCCCGGCGACCGACATGCTGACGACCTTCGCGCGGGGCTTCAGTCCGTACTGCTTGACCGCCTGCTCGCTCGCGATGAGCAGGGCCGCTGCGCCATCGCTGATCTGGCTGGAGGTCGCCGCGGTGACCACGCCGTCCTCCTGGAAGGCCGGCTTGAGGCTGGAGACCTTCTCGTAGTTCGTGCCGCGGCGAATGCCCTCGTCGTGGGAGATCGTGACGGCGTTGCCGTCCCCGTCCACCGTCTGTACGGGCACGATCTCCGGCGCGAAGAGCCCCGCGTCGTCGGCCGCAGCCGCGCGCCGGTGGCTCTCCACCGCGAAGCGATCCATGGCCTCTCGCGTGATCCCGTACTTGTTCGCGACCAGCTCGGCGGAGATGCCCTGCTGCACGAAGGTGTAGCGCCAGGTCAACTCCTCCGAGGGCAGCTTGATGTCGCCCTTGTAGAACATGTCCGAGCCCATCTCGACCCGGCTCATGCTCTCGATGCCCGCCCCGATCACGAGGTCGTGCGCGCCGCTCAGGACGGCCATGGCCGCGAAGTTCACCGCCTGCTGCGAGCTGCCGCACATGCGGTTGACCGAGGTGCCGGCGACCTCCTTCGGGAAGCCCGCGATGAGCGGCGCCGTGCGGCCGATGTTCAGCCCCTGCTCACCCACCAGGGTCACGCAGCCCATGATCACGTCTTCCAGCGCCCCAGCGTCCACGCCCGTGCGGTCCACCAGCGCCTTGAGCGGCACCGCCGCGAGGTCGTCGGGACGAACGCGCGCCAGGCCTCCGTTGCGCCGGCCGATGGGGGTGCGGATTGCGTCGACGATGTAGGCGGTGGGCATGGGCGATCTCCGGGGGCTGATCGAAGTCGATTGACCGGTCAGTCAATGAATCGTGCGTACTCTAGTGACGACGCGAAGGGGCAGCAACACCGAGGGCGGGGAGGCGGCCGCTTGCGGGTCCCCAGACCCGCCCCTAGGCTGCGGGTGGGGCGAGTTGAGAGATCTTCAAGGCGGGAACGGGGTAGCTCAGGTGATGACTTCCGGTGAGACCGACCTGCCGGACAGCGCGCCGCTGGCCTTGATCGTCGAGGACGACGAGCACGCCGCGCGCATCGCCCGGGACATGCTCGCGATGCTCGGCTACCGAAGCCGGCACGCCGCCGACGCGACCCAGGCGCTGTACGCGCTCGCGGAGGGCCCGCCCTCCCTGATCCTGCTGGACATCTGCCTGCCCGAGATGGACGGCATCGGCCTGATGAAGATCGCGCGCCGCGTCCAGAACATGGACAACGTGCCCGTCGTGGCGGCCTCCGCCGTCTACCCCACGAACGGCCCGGTCCTGCGGATGCTCGCTGAGACGGGCGTGGACATCTTCCTCAGCAAGCCCTTCATGCTCGAAGAGCTCCGGCGCGCCATCGACGAGGCGCGCTCCCTCGCCCTGAAGCACGGGCCTCCGCCCGCCGTCACCATGTCGGACGGCAAGCTCAAGGCGGTGACTGACCAGGACCTCGCCGCCGCCGAGTCGGCCGTGCTGCAGGAGCCGCCAGACCAGCCGGATCCCCCCGCCGTGGAGCCCGGCCCGCCGCCCGCGCCTCCACCCACGGCCGCTCGAGCGAGCGCCCAGCCCGTCATCGAGGACCGCCTCACCGACACCAACGAGTTCGCGAAGCCGAGTCCCTGGACCTCCACACCGCCCGTGCCGGCCAAGCACCCCGAGCGCATCACCGACACCGCGGAGTGGCGCCGCGGCGCCGCCTGGGGGCAGCCGAAGCCGGAGCGGCCCGCGCCGACCGCGGGGGGCGCCAGCGTGCGCCGGAACGAAGTGGTGGCCCGCGGCCTGCGGGGCTCCACCCCGGTGGAGCTCGACATCGACGACGGCACCCACGAGCGCATGAAGCTGCGCAGCACGGTCCAGGCCATCGAGGTCGGCGCGACGCTCAAGCTGGAGATCGACCACCGCGTGCCCGTGGAGGACTCCATGACGGACGTGCGCATCCGCGCCCTCGTGCACGTCACCGAGAGCCAGCCCTTCGGCCGCGGCAGCATCCTGCGGGCCACGGTCTCGGCCGCCCGCCCGCCGGAGCACTTCACGGCGCTCGTGGGCTACTTCTCGATCCGGTAACTCCCGCCAGCATCGACATCGACGCAAGCAGGCCTGGAACGGCCGATCTGCCGGCGCTACACGATTCCTCGAGGGGTCGTTTCGGCGACCGGGAGGT
>JAJDAI010000736.1 GCA_029261955.1 Deltaproteobacteria bacterium
CCCTTGACGTGCCCGAAGAGCTCCGACTCCAGCAGCTCGCCGGGGATGGCCGCGCAGTTGACGACCACAAAAGGCTGCTTGCTGAGCGAGGAGTTGAAGTGGATGGCGTGGGCCACGAGCTCCTTGCCCGTGCCGCTCTCGCCGCGCAGCGCCACGGTCGCGTCCGTCGCCGCCGCCCGCTCGATGCGCCGCTCGACCTCCTGCCAGGCCGGCCCCCGGCCCTTGATGAGGACGCCGCGGCCCTCCTCGCGGGTCGAGCGGTAGAGCTGCGCGCGGCGCACGAAGCGCGTCGCCGTGGACGCGAGCCCCTCCAGCAGCCGCTGGTGCTCGGGCGTGTAGTGCTCGGCGGTCTGCGCCTCCACGAGGATGACCCCGATGCAGCGCCCCTGGAACGACATCGGCACACCCAGGGTCGCGCGCGTCCGCTCGAAGACGGAGACGTAGTGCAGGTCTCGAGCGGTGTCGTTGGCGACGTAGGACCGGTTGTCGTCCTGCACCCGAAACACGACACCCGAGGGCCGGTCCGCGCGTCGGTGCAGGACGCCCGGCACCCTGGGAGCCCCCTCCCGGCTGAAGGTCTCGGCCTCGACCACGAGGGTGCCGGCCTCCTCGTCCGCCAGCAGCACGGCGCCCGTCCGGCTCTGGGTCCGGGACAGCGCGATCTCCAGGATCTTGTGCAGCAGCCCCGTCAGCTCGGACTCGTCCAGCTGCTGCGCGACGTCCTCGTCCTCGCGCGCGACTTCCAGGAGGAGGTCGAGCTCGCGGTCCGCCCTCGTCCGCGAGTAGCGGTTGAGCAGGGTCGTCTGGAGGGTCTGCAGCAGATCCTGGACGAAGTGCTGGTCGTCGACGGAGAAGGCCCCCGCCTCGGTGGACTCGAGCACCAGCAGGTCCGGAGCGTCGTCCTCCAGGCGGAAGCGCAGCCCCAGCAGCGAGCGGCTGCCCTTGTAGAAGAAGCCGTCCGGCGCGTGCTCCGCGGCCGTCACCAGGACCGCAGCGTGCGGCTCATCCAGCAGGCGCGCCACGAGCGGGTGATCGGCCGGGATGAGGTCCGGCGCCCGCAGCCGCGCCCCCTCGACGCGCGCGAGCACCTCGACCTCCCTGCGCAGCGGCCGGAAGCGCCCGACGAAGGCGGCGCGCACGGGAAACTCGCGCGCGATGCCCTGAAGCAGACGCTCGTACAGATCGGCCCGGCTGGTGGTGCTGACGAGGTCTCGAAAGAGGGTGACGCTGCGGCGGAGTCGCTCGTACTGGCGCTGGAGCGCGGCGTCCCGCTCGGTCACAGGGTCGTGCCGAAGGCCGTCGCGTAGTCCAGGAGGATCTCGTCGGGCTCCTCCCCCTGGGGCTCGTAGGGGATGCTCGCCCAGTCCTGGAGCGTGTTGGGCGCGTCGTTCGGGCCCTCACCGCGCTGCAACGTGATGGTCTCCCCGGTGTAGGGGATGATCGCCCGGAAGAAGGCGGTTCGGTCGCGCGCGTCGGGGTGGTTGCTGCGGCAGGTGTTCTCGTCCAGCTCCATGTCGATCTGGAAGCGGACGACCAGGCTGGTGCTCTGGAACTGGCTGACGTAGGCCTCGCCCCGCGCCTCCCAGCGCATGCCGCACTCGATCTCGTTGGCCACGTCCCAGAAGTGCTGGGCCTCGCAGCCGTCCCACTCGACCCCGAAGAGGAGGTCGTCGTGATCGAAGTCGAAGACCCACTCCGCCTCGCCCGTGAAGGCCGAGGTGGCGGCGCCGTTGACGGGGGTCGAGGTCGTACCGCAGAAGACCGGGCCGCCGATGGGCGTCGCGTCGTCGTCGTCGCCAGCCGAGTCGTCGTCGTCCGCGCTCGCGTCGTCGTCGTCGGTGACGGGCCGGAAGCCCTCCAGGCTGAAGGTGCCGGCGGGGCAGCCGGACAGCAGGAGGATCGCGATGGGCAGGAGCTTCAGCATGCGGGGCGGAGAATAGCAGGGGCCCGGGGGACCGAAGCGGGCAGAGCGGGCCTTCCCAGCGCCGCCTCAGTCCAGCCTGAAGACCCACGGCATGACGACGGGGACCTCGGTCGGCAGGCCATCCCTCGTCGGGCGGTTGTAGACCGTCTTCGCCATGAGGTTCAGGGCCCCCTGCCGCAGTTCCGGATGGGATTCGGGCGATGTCTCGAGGCACAGCTCCGGGTGCCAGGTGGCCTGACGCTCCTCGGGGCTCGCCTCCGCCCAGCATGCGCAGGCCTCGACTTCGCGGCTCACGAAGAGCCCATCCCCCCCGAGCAGACCGCGCACGACCACCACGCCCTCGATCGCGAGGAGCTGCGCGCGGGGCGGATAGACCAGGGGGGGCCGCATGACGACGAGGGGGATCGGAGCTGCATCGGTCGGCCGAGGCGCAGAGCTCGCCACGAGCGTAGCCCCCCACGAGGGGCAGGCCCCCGGAGCGCCCATCCCGCCAACCTCCACATCCACCCGCTGGAAGCCGGCACAACCGACCGCCATCAGCACAGCAAACAACAGACCCACTCGAAGCTGTGGCATCGCTCCCCCACCGAGAGCGTGCGGCAGGGCGCGCCCTCCTGTCCACAGCGAAGCGTCTCCAGTCCTTCGATCTGGTAGGTCTGGCCTGCGTCCCGCCCCGGAGCCCCCATGCACGTCTCACGACTCCTGCCCCTGCTCCTCCTCCTCGGCTGCGCCGCCGCGCCGCCAGCCGAGGACGACCCGGAACCGACCCCCCACCCCACCGACCCCGGCACCCTCAGCTTCGAGGCCCCCAGCCCCTGGGATGTCCCCATCCAGGACTACCTGGACGCCGGGCAAGCCGAGCTCGGCCACAGCGACTTCCTGCGCGGCCTGCACGACCTCGACGTCTTCGAGGACCGCCTCTACTTCGGCTTCGGCGACGCCAACCTCAACCTCGGCCGCGTCTTCCCGGTCGAGGTCCGGGCCTACAGCGACGACAGGCCGGGCGTGTGGGCCGGCGAATTCACGACGGACGAGGAGCAGGTCGATCGCTTCCGCCAGTCCAGCGAAGGCCTGCTCGTCCCGGGCATCGACGCCACCGAGGACGCCTGGCTGGGCAACGTCTACGCCACCTTCCCCGACGTGCCCTGGTTCAAGTCGCGCACGCTCGAGCAGGGCGTGCACGTGCACGACGTCATCGAGTGGAACGGCTCGCTGTGGGCCTGCGGCAGCGGCTCGACCCCCGAGGAGTGGGAGGCCGGCGACATCCACGCGCTCATCTTCCGGGGCGACCTGGGGGCGGAGGACTTCGAGGTCGCGGCCCGGATCCCCAACAACCTGCCGGTGGGCGACACGCGCTTCACCAACCTCGCGGTGCTCGACGGGGTGCTGCACGCCTTCGGCTACCGCTCGGACGCCCAGCAGATCCAGGAGCTGATCGCCTACCGCGCCGAGGGCGACCAGTGGCTGCCCTGGGACGCCTTCCACGGGCTCTACGTGCTCGACATCCAGCCCCTGGGCGGCGGTCGCGCCCTGGCGATGGGGCCCTTCCTCGCGGGCGGGGTCTCGGCCGGCGCCACGATCGTCGATTCGAGCGGCCACCAGACCCTGGTCGCGATGGCGGGCCGGACGCTGCTGGACGGCTGGCCTCTCGGCGACGGACGCATCCTGACGCTGTCCATCGACGGGGACGGCTGGCCGCCGAGCGACGGCGATCTGGACGCACGAATCGGCCTGCTGGAGCCCGACGGAGACCACACGACCCTGGTGCAGTGGGACGAGGACGTGCTGCCGAGCGCGGTCGCCTGGTGGCGCGGCGCGCTCTACGTGGGCCTCGGAGACGGCAGCCTGCTCCGGACCCAGGGCTCCGAATAGCCGGACCACGACGCACGAAAACGGCGCTGGATCCCCCCCCTCCCTCCCCATACAGTGATCCCCTGGTCGGGGAATTCGGGGAGGGACCATGCTGACAGCCGCACATCGACTCACGTCGACGCTCTACAGGGGATCCACGGGGAGCATTCGCCGCGCGGCGCGCCCGGACGGCTCAAAACCGCTGCTGGTTCACCTGGGCTCGCGCGCCGCGCTCGACCGCGTGGCGAAGGCGCTGAGCCAGCTGGAGATCGCCCACGAGCGCGTCGATGCCAGCGGCCTCGGCGTCGACGACCGGGCCGCCATCGTGCGCGCCGATCCGGGCGGCCAGCTGCTGGCGTCCCTGGTCCCGCCCGCGGGCCTGCCGCCGCTTCAGGGCCTGCGCTACGCCGTAGGCATCGCCTCGATCCTCCGGCAGCTGCACCGCGGGCGCTTCGTGCACCGCAACGTCCAGCCCCAGGCCTTCCTCGGGACGCGGGACGGCGAGGTGCACCCCCTGGCCCTGGAGCGCGCCTCGCAGATCCCCCGCGAGACGCGCCCGACCGTGCACCCCGGCGGCCTCGAGGGGAACCTCGCCTACGTCTCGCCCGAGCAGACCGGCCGCATGAACCGCGCCATCGACTGGCGCACCGACCTCTACAGCCTGGGCGCGACGCTGAACCACCTGCTGGTCGGCCACGCGCCCTTCACCACGCGGGACCCGGTCGAGCTCGTGCACGCCCACATCGCGCGCGCACCGCGGCCTCCCCGCGAGCTGCAGAGTCGGATCCCCGACGCGCTCAACGACCTCGTGCTGCGCCTGCTCGCGAAGAACGCGGAGGACCGCTACCAGAGCGCGTCGGGCGTCGAAGACGACCTGCGCAGCTGCCTGCGCCGCCTCGAGAGCTACGGCGAGATCGGCGACCTGGAGCTCGGCACCACGGACCGGTCGGACCAGCTGCACATCCCCGACAAGCTCTACGGCCGGGAGCGCGAGCTGCGCACCCTGATGGAGGCCTGGACCCGCGTGTCCGACGGCGGCTCGGAGCTGCTGCTGGTCGCGGGCTACTCCGGCGTCGGCAAGTCGGCGCTGGTGCACGAGCTGCACAAGCGCATCGTCGAGCGCCGCGGCTACTTCGTCAGCGGCAAGCAGGACCAGTTCCGGCGGGGCGTGCCCTACCACTCCCTGGCCGAGGCCTTCGCCGACCTGACGCGCCAGCTGCTGACCGAGAGCGCCGACCGCGTGGCCGCCTGGCGCCGGCGCCTCGAGGCTGCGCTGGGCGAGAACCTGCCGGTGGTGGTCGACCTCGTGCCTGCGCTGCGCCACCTCGTCGGGGACGTGCCCGCGCCCGTCCCGCTCGCCCCGGCGGAGGCGGAGCTGCGCTTCAACACCGCGCTCGAGCGCTTCGCCCGCCTCTTCGCCGGCGACCAGCCGCTCGTGCTCTTCCTCGACGACCTGCAGTGGGCCGACGCCGCGACCCTCAAGCTCGTGCGCCACCTGCTCAGCGCCGGCGAGATGAACCTGCTCGTGGTCGGCGCCTACCGCGACAACGAGGTGCACCCGGCCCACCCGCTCATGCTCGGCCTGGAGGCGATGCGCGAGGGCGGCGTCTCGGTGCGCGACATCACGCTGAAGCCGCTGTCGGGCCCGTCGGTCGAGCAGCTCGTCATCGACACGCTGGGCTGCGGCGCCGAGGCCGCGGGGCCGCTGGTCCGGTTGCTGCTCGCCAAGACAGCCGGCAACCCCTTCTTCCTGCGCCAGTTCCTGTCCAACCTCTTCGTGGAGGGGCTGCTGTCCTTCGACGCGGAGGTCCGCGCCTGGCGCTGGGACCTCGACGCCATCGAAGCCATGGGGAGCACCGACAACGTCGTCGACCTCATGGTGCGCAAGCTGCGGCGCTTCGACGAGGAGACGCGGAACGCGCTGCGCCTGGCGGCCTGCGTGGGCAACACCTTCGACCCCACCGTGCTGGCGAGGGTGTTCGAGCGCAGCGAAGACGACACCCGCGCCGCGCTGTGGCCCGCGGTCGAGGAGGGTCTCGTGCTGCGCCGGGGTGAGCAGCTCGCCTTCCTGCACGACCGCGTGCAGCAGGCCGCCTACCAGCTCATCGACGAGGCAGACCGGCCCGCCGT
>JAJDAI010000737.1 GCA_029261955.1 Deltaproteobacteria bacterium
GCTGTCGAAGAACGCGAGGCCCGCGGTGAAGGCGGGGGGCTTGTCGATGAGCCGCACCTCGACCTTCGTGATGAAGCCGAGCGTGCCCTCGGAGCCGCAGATCAGCTGCACCGGATCGCGCAGGCCCGCGTAGCCCGCGGCGTCCTTGTCGACGTCGCGGCTGCCGAACCAGCGCAGCGAGCCGTCGGGCAGCGCGACCTCGACCCCGGTCACCCAGCGGTTCGTGCCGCCGTAGCGGTAGGTGCGGGCGCCGCTGGCGTCGCAGGCCACGGTGCCGGCGATGGAGCACTCGCGCTCGGAGGTCGGATCCGGCGGGTAGAAGAGGCCCTCGGCCTCGACGACGTCCTTGAACTCGCGCAGCACGGTGCCGGCGGCGACGACCGCGCGCTTGCGCTCGGGGTCGATGGATTCGATGCCCACCAGGCGCTCGCAGGACATCGCCCAGCCGCTCGGGGCGAGGCCGGCGCCGGTCGTGGACGAGCGCAGGGCCGAGGGGGTCACCGGGATCCCCTGCGAAGAGGCACGGGCGAGCCAGTCGGCGGCCTCCTCGGCGCTGTTGGGGCGCACGAGGGCGTCCGGTGCTCCGACCACCGGTGAGGCGTCGTATCGGTAGGCCTCCAGGATGGCCACATCGGAGACCAGGGCTGACTGGACAGGGCCTTCGCTTGCCTTCACCATGGTTCCCCACGTTCGCCGGAGGCGGACGTCCGCGGCACCCGCGAACGCGGCCCAGTCTAGAGCCCGAAAGAATCGAGTCCAGGTGCGTCGACGCTTCCTACAGTTCAGTCAGGCGGAGGGAAAGGCATCTCTGCCCCTCCCTGGTTTGCGTCCGGGCGTGGTCCTCGTGGGTCACGGGGACGACGGCGAGCTGCGCGACGTCCAGATGGGCCAGGTCGTGAAGCTGGGCGAGGTGGCCTCGGTCATCGTCGGCCTGCTCGACGGAACGCGCGACGCGGAGGCCCTGCTCAAGGACGCCGCCCGCATCCTGGGTGAGGAGCTGAACCCCCTCGGGCTGGTGGAGCTGCTCCAGGCGCTCGACCGCCGGGCCCTGCTCGACACGCCGCGCGCGCGCATGGTCGTGGCGCAAGGCCTCGTCCGCGCGGACATCGCGGCGCTCCAGCGCCTCGCCCGCCGCCGCAAGCAGCTGACGGATCGCCCGCCGGTCTCGGTGACCGAAGCGCCGGGCATCCCGCTCCCCTACACGTCCCCCGGCGCCGGCTTTGCCTGCAAGTCCTGCAACCGCTGCTGCTCCGAGGACCACCTGCTGGGCCCGGTCACGCGCGACGAGCGCGACAAGATCCTGATGGCCTTCGCGCAGGCGGGCGACGACCGCGGCAGCGACCCGAGCAACTTCATCCCCCTGCCCACCGCCGGCTCCGACCCGGTGTACCTGCTGCGTCCGCGGGACGGCTTCTGCAGCTACCTGGGCGAGGACGGCCTGTGCCGCGTGCACAAGCTGCTCGGCGAAGAGGCGAAGCCCGCCATCTGCCGGCTCTTCCCCTACCGCGCCATCAAGACGCCCGTGGGCTGGGACGTGGGCATGAGCCTGCTCTGCCCCACCGTCGCCGACGCCGATGGACCGGACCCGGCGCCCGACGCCCGACGCACCATCCAGGCGCTCCAGGTCATCACCCCGCACCTGCGCGAAGCGCCGGAGATGGTCGACCTCGTGGACGGCCTGGCCGTGGAGTGGACGCGCTACCAGATCTGGGAGCGGGAGCTGCTGGAGGGCATCAACGCCGGCGGCGACATCCGCGCGGCCTGGCTCGCCGGCCTGCGTTCCTTCGAGGCGCTCGTCGAGCAGGCGCGCGACGAGGAGGAGGACGACGACCTCGACCTCGGCGCTCCCATGGAGACCGAGGAGTCGCTGCTCACGGCCGAGTCCATGGACGAGACCATCGAGCTGGCCGAGCCCGCCGCCGCCGCCGACCGGCTGCTGCGCGACCTGGCCCTGTGGAGCGAGCTGCTGGTTGGCCTCGAGGCCGCCGATCCCATGGCCCTGCGGCGCTTCCGCTCGGCGATGCTGCGGATCCGCGCCGACCTCGCCTTCTCGCCCGAGGCCGCCCCGGTCCTGGCCGAGATGGCCCGCCTGAAGGCCCGCGGCCGCGTCGGTGACGGCATGGCCCAGCCCGAGCAGGACACGCAGGAGAACTTCCCGATCGTCGTGGGTTCGCTCACGCCGGACGAGCTGAAGGCCGAGCTGGCCGGAGACGACCGGCAGCGGCGCTTCCTCTCCGAGGCGCTCGCAGGCAAGCGGCCCTTCGAGTACGGCACGGTGGCTCGCGGCCTGCTCGCGATCTCCGTCTTCTTCTCCGTGCTGCGGCTCCAGCCCATCCGGAACGACGAGTTCCAGCCCCGGCTGTCGGACATCGCCTACCTGGTGAACCACCCGCAGCTGACCGACATCCTCGACACGCGCACCGTCGTCCGGTCGCGCGCGGCCGAGCCCGCGGTGCACGCGCTGATCCTGGGCGTCAGGCCCTGATCGCGGCCGGCCTCAGCCGGTGTTTCGAAGGCCCGCTGCCACCCCGTTGATGCTCCGCAGGATCGCGTCCAGCAGGTCCGGGTCGTCGCCGTCGCCATCACGGCGTGCGCGGCGCCGGCGCAGCAGCTCCACCTGCAGGAAGGACAGCGCGTCCACGTAGGGGTTTCGCAGGTCGATGGAGCGCCGCAGCATGTCGTTGCGCTCCAGGAGCTGTTCGGTCCCCTGGATCCGCCGCAGCCCATCCACCGTCGCGTCGAACTCCCCGCGCAGCTGCGCGTAGAGGCGCTCCCCGGACGCACCGGGGTGCAGGGTGCGCACGTAGTGCTCGGCGATGTGCAGGTCGCCCTTCGCGCAGACCATCTCGACGTTGTCGAGCAGCGTCGCGAAGAAGGGCCAGCGCTCCCGCATGTCCTGGAGCAGGGCGAGGCCGGGCTCCCCATGCACATCCAGGTAGCGCGCCAGCGCGGAGCCCACGCCGAGCCAGCCCGTCAGCACGTGTCGCGACTGCATCCAGCCGAAGACCCAGGGGATCGCGCGCAGCGAGTCGATGGAGTGCGCCGAGCCCGAGCGGTAAGCGGGGCGTGAACCGATGGGCAGCACGGCCAGCTCCTCGAGCGGGGTCACCGCCGCGAAGTAGTCGAAGAGCTCCGGGTCGTCGTGCGCGGTGGCGCGGAAGGCGGCGTAGGCGGTCTCGCTGAGCTCGTCCATGGCCGCCGCGAAGCGCTGCTGGTCCGGCGGATCCACGGCCTCGCGCCAGTCGGCGAAGTCGTGCTCGAGCACCGCGGAGCAGGCCAGCTCCAGGGTCCGGCGCGCGATCTCGGGCAGGCCGAACTTGAACTCGATGACCTCGCCCTGCTCGGTGATCTTCACGCGGCCGGCGACGGAGCCCGGGGGCTGCGCCAGGATCGCGCGGTGGGCCGGGCCGCCACCCCGGCTGACGGTGCCGCCGCGGCCGTGGAAGAGCATCAGCTCGACCCCGTGCTCCGCCGCGACCTCGGCCAGGGCCGACTGCGCGCGGTACAGCGCCCAGGCCGCCGTGAGGATGCCGGCGTCCTTGGCCGAGTCCGAGTAGCCGATCATCACCTCCTGCACGCCGCCGTGAGCGTCCAGCTGGGCGCGGTAGAGCGGGTCGGAGAAGAGCTCGGCCATGATCCGCGGCGCCGCCACGAGGTCGTCGCGGGTCTCGAAGAGCGGGGCCACCTGGAGGCGGGAGTCGAGGCGCTCGCCATCCCAGCGAACGAGCCCCGACTCGCGCGCGAGCAGCAGCACCTCCAGCAGGTCCGAACCGGAGTCCGACATCGAGACGACGCAGGTCTGGATTGCCTGCTCGCCCATCTCGCGGTGCACCTGGGCGACCGTGTCGAAGAGGTCGAGGGTCTCCGCTGTGTCCGGTGAGAAGGACATGCCCGGCGAGCGCAGCAGGCGCCGGCCGCGCAGCTCGCCGCGCAGGAATTCCAGCTTCTGGGGCTCGGACCAGGCCGCGTAGCCGCCCTCCTCCGCTTCGCCGGCCGCGAAAGCCAGCTCGCCGACTGCGCCCTCGTGGCGGCGGCTGTGCTGGCGAATGTCGAGCGTCGCCAGGTGGAAGCCGAAGAGGTTCGCCCGATCGAGCAGCGGCTGCACCAGGTGGTCGGCGGTGTCCGCGGCCCCGTGGGAGCGCAGCGAGGCGACGACCAGCTGAAGGTCCTCGGCGAAGTGCCGCGGGCTGTCGTAGGCACCCACTCCGGGGCCTCCACCGGGCACACCGGCCGCCGCGCGCAGGGCGGCCAGGGTCGCGGCGAGGCGGCCCTCCATGAAGGACAGCTTGAGGCGGTAGGGCTCGAAGCGGTTGCGGATGGCGTTGCGCTCGCGCACGCCGGGCAGCGCCTTGCGGTCGCGCTCCAGGCTCCGCTCCAGCTGCGGCAGCACCACCACCTGACGGGTGGAGTGGGACACCAGGCGCTTCATGGCCTGGACCTCGCCCAGGTACCGCTCCAGCAGGCGTTCCTTCATCATCCGCGCGGCCTGCAGCGTCACGCTGGGCGTGACGAAGGGGTTGCCGTCGCGGTCGCCGCCGACCCAGGAACCCAGGGTCACCGGCTGGGAGCCCTTGGGCAGGGCGATGTCGTGGGTCGCGAGCACGCGCTTGAGCTCGCGGCGGGTGGCCGGCATGGCGTCCCAAAGCGTGCGCTCGAAGACGTCCAGCACGGTCTTCACCTCTTCGATGACCGTGGGGCGGCGGTGGCGCAGCTCGTCGGACTGCCAGAGGCCCTCGACGTGCATCGACACGCGGGCGTCCAGGATTGGCCGGGCGCCGAGCAGCGCGGTGTCCCGCTCCAGCAGCAGGTTGTGCACCGCGAAGAGCTTGTCGCGCGTCGTGCGGCGGGTGGACTCGGTGGGGTGCGCGGTGAGCACCGGGCGCAGGGCGAGGCGGGCGGCGGACTTCGCGAGCTCGTCCCGATCGACGCCCCCGTCGATCAA
>JAJDAI010000738.1 GCA_029261955.1 Deltaproteobacteria bacterium
GGCGATGAGCAGGTCCTCGATCAGCTCGACCTGGGAGTCGTCGATCAGGCCCTCGTCGTACATCGCCTCCGCCGAAGCGAGCACCGAGGTGCCGGCGACGTGGAAGTCCGGGTCCGCGGGCCAGGTGTTCATGGCCCCGAAGATGAGCTGGGCGGCCAGCTCCGGGCCGATCTCGTCGTGGTCGATGAGGTTCCAGCCGAGCGAGGCCCAGATCTCGCCGTCGCGGTGCGTCTCGCCGTAGATGTCCTCGGGGCACTGCCGGTCGGCCTCGGCCTGGCGGATGGGTCCGGTCCCGTTGATCTGCCCTGCGTACTCGCCCAGGTTGGGGTCCAGCGTCAGCACCATCGAGAAGAAGTCGGCCGAGCCCTCGTTCAGCCCGCCCGAGCCGACGGAGCGCCCGTATTCGTCGAAGCGGCCGTAGCCGCTGTCCACGATCTGGCCGAACACCGCGTGTCCGAACTCGTGGTAGACGACGTCGGCGTCGTAGGCGTAGTCGTAGAAGCCGAACTGCCCGAAGGCGACCTCGGGGTAGCCGTCGCCGTCCGCGTCGCCGAAGAAGGCGTTGTTGTAGAGGAAGTTGACGATCCCCTCGATCGAGTTCGACACGCCGAACTGCACCCGGAAACCAAACATCTCGTCGAACCACCGGGACACGAGGTCCAGGTGGAAGAACATCTGCACCTCGGCGAAGGGGTCGTTCTGGCTCGACGGCGAGGGGGGGTAGATGAAGTTCCCCTCCGCGTCCGGCTGCGCGTGGCGGCTCTTGGCCATGCAGCGCCGGGCGTCCTCGTCCCACTCGTCGCAGGACTGCACGACCGCGAAGCCGTTGGAGAGCGAGGTGGTGACGCCCGTCAGCTCGGCGTTCTCGACCTCGCTCGTCTCGGGGTTGGTCGGGTAGATGGAGCCGAGGGCCTCGAAGGAGGTCGGCCGCGCGGCGAGCAGGCTGCCGTCGTGCGCGTCCACGAAGATCTGCCAGGTCTTGGGCTCGGGGTGCGTCAGGCCCAGGTCGACGGCCCAGGCCAGGTGTGCGCCGTCCAGCTGGAGGATCGCGAGCTCCGCGCGCGGCGTCCACATCTCGCCCGAGCCGAACTGGGTGGAGCCGAACTGCGCCCGCTCGATGGCGTCGTCCCGGCCGATGTAGGGGTCCAGGGACAGCGGCGCGGCGGCCAGCGGCTTGCCGTGGATGGCGCGGACCGCCCCGCTCCGGTCGTAGGCCACCGTCAGGCGCTCGCCGTAGACGGGCAGGCCGTCCAGGCTCTGATCGACGTGCTCGAAGGAGCCTCCGGCCCAGCTGAGCAGCGGGCGGGAGACCAGCTCCAGCGCGTCGGGCTTCTGCATCAACTGCACTTCGGCCGGCAGGGCGAAGGCGATCGACGGGGCGAGGCAGAGCAGGGCGATCAAGCGCATCGACACTCCGGGACCGCCCTCGGACGCGTCGAGCGTCCGCGTGTTGCGGCGCCTGTGATCTACCTGCCCAGCCCGTGTTCCGGAAGGGGCATCGCGGGACCGGGCCCCCCGGGGCCTGCGTCGTCGCTTTCACCGCAGGGCTCGGCAGCAACGCCCGATCCCGCGGCCGCCCCCGCTGGTATCGTGTTCGCCGTTCAGAAGCCCGGTTTCCAGGAGCAGCACGCCCTTGATCAACCTCCGCGCGATTCGCAAGGAGTTCGCCGCGGCGGCGTGGCAGAGCCCGGCGCAGCAGGCTGAATTCGCCGAGCGCGCCGCCCCGCTGCGCAGCGAGCTGGTCAAGCTGATCCCCCTGCTGCACGCCGAGAAGGACCTCAGCCTCGCGCAGCGCAAGGCCCGGCTGGAGGCCTTCACCCGCATCGTCGAGCGGGTCGGCGACCAGAGCTTCTTCGCCGCGATGTTCAAGGCCGCGCTCGACGGCGACGACGCGCTGCGGCGGGTCCTGCTGCCCCTGCTCAAGAAGTGCAACGACGCCAACCAGCACGAGCGCGTCGTGCGGGAGATGAAGACGGGCAACGGCCCCGTCCGGCGCTTCTGTGCGGCCTTCCTCAAGCGCGGTGGCGGTCGAACCGCGCTGCGCGTGCTGACGGAGACCCTGGGTCAGTCCGGCTGGGGAGACCGCCGCGAGGCGATGGACATCACGATGGATCTCGGCGGGCACCACGCGATCCCCGCCATCGGGCAGGTCGTGGTCGGCGGTTCGACGGAGGAGCGCCTGCACGCGCTCGCCCTGCTCGGCAACGCGAAGTACGTCAAGGCGGCCCCGGCTGCGGCCCGCGACGCCATCGCCCCTGCGCTGGAGGTGGGCAACCTGGCGGTCCTGACCGCGGCCATCCGAGCCTACGGCGCGGTCGCGCCGGCGGATGTCTTCTTCGACGTCGCCGGGCCCTACCTGCGCAGCCGCGATCGCCGCGTGCAGCGGGCCGCGCTGGGGTGCATGGAGGCCTTCCCGGGGCCCCGAACGGTCGAGGAGCTGTCGCGGATCTGGCGGCTCGGCGACGTCGACGTGCGGCAGACGGTGCTCGGGGTGCTGCGCAG
>JAJDAI010000739.1 GCA_029261955.1 Deltaproteobacteria bacterium
GGACCAGATCGAGGCCCGCATCAAGGCCCGGCCGCTCTTCGAGGCGGCGGAGAAGAGCGACGTGAACAAGGCCCGCGACGGCAAGATGAACTTCGTGGTGCGCGCTCCGCGTGAACCCGAGACCGGGGAGGAGGGCTGACATGAGCGTTCGTGATTCACTCGACGGCGTCGGCGACTCCATCCGCGGCTTCCTGGAGGGCCTGTCCCCCCGCGACCGCGGCCTGCTCCTCTTCATGATCGTGATGATCCTCGGCGGCGCCGGCTTCTTCGCGCAGGGCGCGATGGTCAAGGCGAGCAAGAAGGTGAAGGGGCAGCTGAACGCTGCGTCCCTGGCCCAGCACCAGGTGGACACCCTGCTGCGGGAGTACAACTCCCTGTCCGGCACGGCCGAAGCGCTGGACGCGCGCCTGGCCGCAGGGGCCGACTTCACCCCGCTGACCTGGCTCGAGACGCTCGGCAACGAGATGGGCATCGGCGCCAACATCAAGTCGATCACCGAGCGCGGCGTGGACGTCACCGACTACTACCGCGCCCAGAAGATCGACATCGACGTGCGGGACCTGAACCTCCCGCAGGTGATCGAGTTCCTGCACCGCCTCGAAGGGGCAGCGCAGGCGATCTGGATCAGCGAAGCCAGCCTGCTGACCGACCGCAAGGACCGGAACAAGCTGAGGCTGCGCCTTCAGATCTCCGTGCTCAAGCCTGTGAGTGAAGCGTGAACGACAAGACTGAGACGATCCTGGCGGGCGCGGGCTACGCGGCCTGGTTCCTAGGCTGCTTCTTCCTGCTGACCATCCTGACCTTCCCCTGGTCGCGGGTGGCCCAGAACGTCACGATCGCCGCGGCCGACAGCGGCTACGCGCTGACGATGGACAAGCTCGGGCCGGCCTTCGTGGGCGCGAAGGTGAAGAACGCGTCCATCGGGCCGCTGCAGGAAGGCAAGGAGTCCGCTCCCTGGCTCACCGTCGAGTCCCTGAAGGTCCGCACCGGCGTGTTCGGCGCCATGCGCGCCGGCTCGGCTCTGGGTGGCATCGCGGCCGACGGCGGGGCTCCGCCCGCCGACTTCGTGCGCACCTTGCTGGCCTCCCTGGGCAGCTTGGATCTGGACTCCGACCTCTACGGCGGCGAAGCGAGCCTCGATCTCAGCCCCGCTGGCGACGAGGCCGCGCAGTTCGACATGAACCTCGACGCGATCGACCTGACCTCCTACGAGTACGAAGGCAAGGGCTTCTCGATGAACCCGCGCGGGCGCATCGGCGGCAAGGCGGACGTGCTCTGGGACTGGGAAGACCCCAAGAAGGCCAAGGGCTCGGTCGACCTGACGATCGACGACCTCGTCGTCAGCGGCCTGAAGTTCGGGGCCTTCGGTCTGCCGGAGACCTCGTTCTCCCGCTCCGAGGCGCACCTCAAGGTCGCGCGCGGCAAGGCCGAGTTCCGCGACACGGTCTTCGACGCCGATGAGGTGCAGGCCGCGGTCGAGGGCTACATCAACCTCAGCAAGACCTTCATGCGGAGCCGCCTGGCCCTGAAGGTGAAGTTCAAGCTGCGGCCCGATCTGGACGGCCTCGCGAAGGTCGCCTTCGGCAGCAACCCGCGCCACAAGGACGACGAGGGTTGGTACCACTACCAGGTCAACGGCACGCTCGAGCGCCCCCGCTTCCGCGAGAGCCGCGCCGTTGCGAACCGTAGCGGAGGCGGCAAGAGCAGGCGCAGCAGCAGCAAGGCCCCGGCCTTCGACGAGGACGAGGACGACGAGCCGGAGATCAAGCGCAAGTCCAACCGCTCCGGCGGCAAGAAGGTCGAGCGCAAGGGCATGGCCGACCTCGACAAGGACGACATCGAGGAGGAGCGTCAGCGCCTCCGTGAGGAGCGCCAGAAGCGCCGCGAGGAGCGCAAGTCCCGCCGCGAGGAGCTGCTGTCCAAGCGCAAGGAGCGCCAGGCCGACATCGACAGCGGTGGCGGCGGTCGCACCACGAAGAGCGCCGTGAACCAGGACGAGGAGTTCGAGCGCACCAACGAGGTCGAGGACGACAGCGAAGAGGAAGAGGACGAGGAGGAGGAGGCCGAGGAGGAGCAGGAGGACGAAGGCGAAGAGGGCGACGAGGAGCCCGAAGGCGACGAGGAGCTCGAGGAGTAGACTCCCGCCCCGTTTCTCCCGGAGCCTCCATGCGTCTGTTTCTGCTTGTTCTCCTGGCCGCGCTCACCGCGGGCTGTTCCACCTCACGCCGCGGCGGGAGCAGCGACGACGACGACAGCGCCGACGGCGACGTGAACGACGACGACGACGCGACGGCGGATGACGACGACGCGACGGCGGATGACGACGACGCGACCGCGGACGACGACGACGACGACGACGACGACAGCACCCCCGCCCCGGACCCCGTCGACGAGAACGACGACCTGCTCGGCCGCGTCTTCGTGGTGGAGCTGTCCAGCGGCGACTTCGTCGAGCCGCCCGGAATCGGCGCGATCATCGCCAGCCAGCTGGGAGACGGTCACTTCCTGGCGGCCGTGCACGAGGACAGCGACTTCGGCGGTGGCGAGATCGACCTCATCTGGGGGAGCAGCCCCTTCCCGGGGGTCGATCCTTGCGCGGAAGCCGTGCTCATCACCGAGGACGAGCCCGCGGACTGGAACGATCCGAGCTTCTCCTTCGGCCCGGGCGCCTACCTGGACCTGTCCCTCGATGGGACCGACGTCCGCGTCGACCAGGCGGAGCTGAGCGGCTACTTCAGGACCGACGGCGAGCAGGTGCAGGGCGGCGTGTTCGCCGGCAACATCGACACCCGCCCGTTGGTCCCGCTCATCGACGAGGAGGGCGACCCCGACGCCATCTGCGACCTGGTTCAGGAGACCGTGGGTGTGGACTGCGTCGAGTGCGGTGGCGAGTTCCCCGGCCCCTACTGCCTGACGATGCGGGTCGAGGACATCATCTGGAACTGGCTGCCCGGCGAGGAGATGCCCGTGCGCAGCTGCGAGGACATCCTCAGCGACTTCGCGTGCGAGGATTCCTGGGACAACTGGGATGAGGACGGGGACGGCTTTCCCGAGCTCTGTCAGTGAGGTGAAGGGGCTTCACAGGCCCCTGGGATCTCTCCTTTCTTTTGGATAGGGTGCGCGGCATGAACGCACTGCGCACCCTGCTCGCCCTGCTCTTCATTGCCTCCCTCGCCGCCTGCGATGCCCGATCGGGCATCACGGACGACGACGACGACGACGACGCGGC
>JAJDAI010000740.1 GCA_029261955.1 Deltaproteobacteria bacterium
CGGCGATCCCCCCGCCGATCTGGCCACCGGGTCGGAACTGCGAATCGACCGCGCCCAGGTGGGCCGCCGCGCGGACGAAGCCGTACCAGGCAGGGGCAGGCACGGTGTCGTGGGCGAGGCTCGTCAGCGCCCGGGGGGCGAAGGTGCCCCGCAGCTCCAGGGCCAGGTTCGCGAAGACCGAGGTCGTCGAGTCCGCGTGCCGAAGCTCGAACCCGACCTTGCCCAGGAGCGCGGCCATGCGCTTCGAGGCGTCGCCGCCCGCCGAACGCCGCAGCCACAGGCTCGGGTTCGCCTCCGCGAGCAGCCGACCCGGCACCCCGTCCCCGCCGTCGAGCCCCAGCGCGCCGCCCTCCTGCCGCCAGGGCGTGAAGCCGCCCGACACGTAGAGGCCGAGCCGCCCCTCAGCGACCGGCCCGACTCCCCCTGCGACCGGCGCGGCGTAGGGGAGCTGGATCCCGAGTCCCCCGACCTGGATCTCCAGCACCCGCCCCTGGTGCGGGGTCGACTCGAAGGCGAAGCCGGGGGCATCGATCAGCAGGCCACGCAGGGTGTGGAAGCGAAAGATCGACGTGCGCAGGGAGCTCAGCGCGAGCGCGCCCCCGGGCACGTCCCAAGCGACGGCCCAGCGGGTGTGCAGGATGTTGTCGGTCCCGGCCCAGGCCATGCAGAGCTTCGGGGCCCCTGCGTTCTGGGCGGCGATCCAGTTGCAGTCGCGGGACAGCGCGAGCGAGCCCGAGAGCGTGATCGCGGCGGACCCGCCGTCGTAGGTCAGCGCCAACCGCGCGTGCCCGGAGTTCGGCGTGAACAGCCGGATGGTCTGCCCGGTGGACAGCCCCTCGGCCTGTGCGTCGGAGGGCAGCAGGGGCGCTGCTGTTCCCAGGAGGAGCAGCAGGGCGAAGGTCGCTTGGAGGCGGGGTCTGGCTGGGGTGCGCATGACCCCGGACATCGCAGGGACCGTGCCAGGGAGCGTGAGGTGCCTGCCCGCAGGGCGAACGGCTGATGGGCGGGCCCGGACCGTCAGATTCTGCCGACGGTCGGGTGGTGCCAGCGTCGGGAATGGCGGACTTCAGTGCGGGGCAGGGCGGGTCCGGCCGCTGGCCGTCGAGGTCGAGCGAGAGACGCTGCCTGGCCAATTACGGACCCCGGCGAGGTCGGCAACGGCGCTGGTGACGATCGGCTGGCGGGTGGTGCGATGAGCTGGGTCGCTGCCGCCGCGGTCGTCCCCGGGGAGGTGTCGTGAGCGCAGTCCAGATCCACCTGTCAGAGACCACAGATCAGTTGCTGAGCGTGGAGGGCGTCGTGCACGCCTACCCAACGGGGCCGACCCTGTCCGGCGACGAGCCGCTGACCGCGTGGCTGGGCCGCCCGACGAGGAGCCTCGATCTCCCGCCGGGTCTGTTCCAGTTCCGCTTCACCGACGCGGGTGGAGCGGACGGCACCTTCCGCCTGGACTTGAAGACGGCCGGGACCGGCGTCTTGATCCGGCAGTCCCCCGATCCGGCCTACGACAGCAACTCGGCGCTGACGCGCTCCTTCGACTTCGAGGTGCTGTTTTGAGCGCTCTGCTGTCCCGAGCCTGCCTCGCTGGCTTCCTCTTGTGCGCTGCTTCGGCACTCGCGGCGGAGCCCGCCCCGTCTGACACCGTCGAGGCCTCGACCAGGCCGGCCTCTGTTCGGAACGCCTACTTCGAGGTCCCGACGATCAGCCTGAAGGGCAAGACCGAAGGCAGCGCCGACCTCAAGTTCGCGGCGGGCCTGTCTGTCCTGCCTGCAGATGGCAAGCACCGCATCGCGATCCAGCTGTCCTACGAAGCGAAGACCAGCTCGGGCGCCGCGAACCTCCTGGCGGTCGACGTGCTCCGCGGAGAGGCGTCGGAGACGCAGCCCTGGTCGGGCGGCGTGTCCGTCGCCTTGACGAGGGTCGATCGCCAGGACCCGTGGAGCCCGCTGAACCTGGGTCTGCGGCCCCTGGATGACCCGCAGACCCGGCTGGTCGCAGCGGGCATCGGCACCTGCTCGGTGGCTTGCGCCGGGGGGAGCTCGGAGGAGGGCTGCACGGAGTTCAACGCCCACATGAAGCGGCACCGGACCCAGCTCGTCGCGGTGGGGTTGCTCGAGCTCACGGCGGGGGCTCCCCGGCCCTACACGGCCGAAGGCCTGGAGCTCCCCGTCCCCGAGAAGATCGACAAGGGCCTCGGCGAACAGAAGCTGGCCGTCCGCAGGGCGTTCAGAGACACAGAGGCCGCGACCGGCGAAGCCGCGGCGCGAGAGGGGGCTGTCGGTGCAGCCCAGCAAGCACTGAAGGAAGCCCAGGATGAGCTCGATGGCTGGCTGCAGGCCGACGGCAAAGAGGCCAAGGCGAAGCTGGAGGCGGAGCTCGAGTCGGCGAAGGCTGAGCTGCCCTTGAGCCTCGCCGAGGCCGAAGCGGCCATCGCCCTGCTCACCGCTGCCGTCGGGGTCGAGCGCAGCAGCCTGGGGGGCCTTCTGGAGGGGGCGGCTTCGGCCTGTCGCGACAACGCCGACTCGGACAACCCCAAGGAGCTCGACGGGGACGAACTCGACGCATGCGATCACATCGTCTCCGCCGTTCCGCGCATCGGGGTCAGCGACGTGGCTGCCGCTGGGGTGATGGACCCGGGAGCCTTGTGCAAGCGCGGCCGGACCATGCTGGCGAAGAACCCCACCGTCGTGGCCCGCCAACACCGAGCCCGCCTGCTCCGCGTCCCGCGTGCCCACGTCGCTTTTGGCGGCCGCATGGGTCAGCTGACGGTCAAGTCCCGCGTGGTGGGCGAGGAGACCTCCACCGGTGCCGACGGCGTGGTGCGGTCCGTGCTCGACGAGAACACGGAGACGCAGTGGGTCGGCAAGGCGGGCGCGAGCGTCGTGCTTCGCGTCGCCGACACCCCCTTCACCGTCGAGGTGTTGGCGCTGTACGAGCACCAGTTCAAGGCGCCGACCGCGACCGTGAAGTGGTGTGCGGACCAGGGGCTCGTCCGCGTGGACGGCTCGCTGCCCCTGGCCCAGAGCTGCAGCGAGAGCCCGCTCGGCGCGGGCACCGCCTCGGACGGGCTGCGGGTCGAGGGCTACTTCGGCTGGTTCGATCCCGAGACCGCGGGCCTGCGCGCCTCCATCGGCCTGAGCTACGCGCTCCAGGTCCCCGGGTCGGGCGTCGCCTCCCACACCTTCGTGGCGCGGGCGCCGTTCACGCTGGATCCGCCGGCGCTGGCGCAGAAGGTCAAGGGCAAGTCCTTCGACTACTCGGGGCTCGTGCGCCTGGGGCCCTTCTTCCGCTGGGGGTTCTCGGATCCCACGAAGACGTCCTTCACCGCCGGCATCGAGCTTCAGCTGCTCGGCACGCGGCCGCTCTACTCCAACGAGTTCGACGAGCTGTAGCGGAGCGGGACGGATCGCGGCGGCTCGGGGGTTTCTCCCGGCCAGACGTCGATCCGGAGTCCATGCTGGGGCGTAGGCTCGACGAAGCCGCCCCGGAGTGCTCGTGGAT
>JAJDAI010000075.1 GCA_029261955.1 Deltaproteobacteria bacterium
ACGATCTCGCGCACCCGGGCCAGCAGGGGCAGCGAGGTCGGCTGGCCCGCCGTGGCGGCGACCTCCAGCAGCTCGCGCGCCACCGTGGGCAGGGCCCCGACGCGGCTTCGAACGACCTCGTCCAGGTGCAGCACGCCGCGCCAGGCGCCCTCGGGCACGGTGCGCACGTAGCGGGCGAGCTCGTCGATGAAGAAGGGCACGCCGCGGGACTCGGTGGCGATGGCGTCGGCCAGCTCGTCCCCGAGGCTGCCCAGCTGGGCGGCGGCCAGGGCGCGGGCGTCCCCCTCACCGAGCGGGCCCACCTCGACGCGCTGCGCGGGGGCCTCGGCGCCGCCGATGACCAGGCCCGCGAAGGCCTGGAGCAGGGCGCTGCTCTCCGCTTCCTCGTCCCGGTAGGCGCCGAGCAGCAGCAGCGGCGGGGGCACGGCCTCGCCCAGCAGCTCCTCGAAGACGTAGACGCTGTCGAAGTCACTCCACTGGAGGTCGTCGACGAAGAGCACCACCGGCGTGGTCTCCGCCAGCTTGCGCAGCAGGTCCGCGAAGCCGGCGACGGCGCGGCGCCGCAGCTCGGTGGGCTCGGTGACCAGGACCTCGGCCCCCTGCGCGGCGGCCAGGGCCGGCAAGCGCTCCAGCACCGGGAACAGGCGGATCAGCGCGTCGACGTGCACGGGAACGGGCACCTCGCCGCGCTCCATCAGCACCTCGACGAGGCTGTCGATGAGGGGGTCCACGGCCTTGAAGGGCACCCACTCGCGCTCGTAGCAGCGCGCCGTCAGCACCAGCGCGCCCTGCTCGCGCAGCTCGCTCAGGGTGCGCTTGATGAGCTCGGACTTGCCCATGCCCGAGCGCCCGTGCACGAACACGACCTCGGTCCCCCCGGCGGTCGACGCCGCGAAGGCCTGACGCAGCACGGCGAGGTGCTCGTCGCGACCGACCAGGTCCGCGCTGTCGCCGCGGTGCACGGCCGAGCTGAGCGTGTCCCCGGCGGAGTCCTCCGCCTGCACGCCCAGGCGCGCCAGGACCTCTGCCCCGTCGGGGCGGTCCTCGGGGTCCTGCTGGAGCAGCGCGTCGCAGAGCTCGGCGAGGTCCGGCGCGCGCTCCGCCACCTCGGCCGGCAGCGGCCGCAGGGCGCGGCCCCGGGCCTTGCTGAGCACGACCTCCAGGGTGTTGCCTTCGAAGAGGGGGCGGCCGAGCAGGGCCTCGTGCAGCAGGCAGCCGACGGCGTACCAGTCGCTGGCCGCGCTCAGCGCCTCACCGCGCGCCTGCTCCGGCGACATGTAGCGCGCCGTGCCGGCGATCTGGCCGCTGGCCGGGCCGTCGCCGTCCTCGCGCAGGTCCACGATGAGCCCGAAGTCCAGCAGCACGACGCGGCCGTTCTCGTCCACGAGGATGTTGGAGGGCTTGATGTCCCGGTGCAGCTTGCCGAAGCCGTGCAGGGCGCGGACCGCAGAACAGAGCTGCGGCAGCACGAGGCGCAGGCGCTCGATGCCGGCGTCGTCCAGCGGCGGGTAGGCCACCTCGGGCTCGGACGCGGACGAGAGGATGGCCTCGAACTGGGACGACAGCTCCGAAGCGATGGCCTGGACGGATCCGGACTCGGGCCCGCCGCTCAGATCCAGCGCGAGCGTGTCCGGCATCGTGGCCGGATCCGAGGCGGGCATGCCGCCGCTGAGGTCCAAGGCGATGGTGTCGGGGACCGCCGGGGCCGCCGCGGGCACGCCGCGGGCGCCGAGGTCCAGGGCGAGGGTGTCCTCGGGGACCGGGCCGCCGGGCAGCGAGCCGGGCTCCAGGGCCAGGGTGTCGGGGACCGCGGGCTTCGCCAGCGGCTCGGTCTCTCCGCGGATCCAGCTGAGCCAGTCGACGCCGGGCACGAAGTCCATGGTGAAGAACCACGTCGGGCCCTCCGCCAGCAGCTCGTGCAGGCCCACGAGGTTGGGGTGCACGATGTCCGAGAGCGAGCGGAACTCGTTCTTGAAGAGGAACAGCTCCAGGGGACCGAAGTTGCGCAGGGTCTTGAGCGCGAGCGTCTCCCCGCGCTCCCGATCCACGGCCTCGTAGACCGCGCCCATGCCGCCCGCGCCCACGCAGCGCACGATCTCGAAGCGCTCGCTGTCCTGGAGCGCACCCGCCGGGTCCGCCCCCACATCCCCGCCGCCCTGCGTTGTCACGCCCATGCCGATCCTCCCCCTCCCCCGATCAAAGCACACCCTCCTCGTGCGTGACGTTCGCCGGAGCCACGGCCTGCATTCGCGGCGGCTCGTTGAGCCCCGCCACCACCCGGTCCGCGAGCGCGGCCACGGTCGGTCGGGCCAGCAGCTCGACCGTCGGAACATCCACCCCGAAGAGGTGCTCCACCCGGTGCCGCAGCCACAGCGCGCCCAGCGAGTCGACGCCGTAGCGCGTCAGCGGCACCTCGGCCGCCAGGCTCGCCAGCTCCAGGCCGGAGAGGCCCGCCACCTCCTCGAGCAGCGTGGCGATCACCCAGGGTCGGCGCCGGTCCACCGGCAGCGACAGCGCGCTCAGGCGGGCCTGGCCGGGCAGGTCGATCGCGCCGAGCGCCCGCGTCGACACCCGCCGAGCCAGCTCCTTCCAGCCCCGGAGCTCGAAGAACGTCCGGCAGGCGAGCCGCCGCGTCTTGCCGCTGGTGGTCCGGGGCAGCTGGCCTGGCTGGAGCAGCACGACGGCGTGCACGGGCAGGCTGTGCTCGTCGACGATCGACTCCATGAGCTCGGCGCAGACCGCCTCGGCGTCCAGATCGGCCGCCCCGCGCACCTCGGCCGCCACCACGAGCTCCTCGCGGTCTCCGAGGTCCACGCAGAAGGCGGCCACACACCCCCGTCGCACCGCGCGGTGGCGCTCCGCCGTCGCCTCGACGTCGTGCGGCGCGACCGTGCGCCCGCGCAGGACCAGCGCGTCCTTGAGCCGCCCGGTGAAGAAGAACTCCTCGCCCGCCAGGAAGCCCAGGTCGCCGGTGCGCAGGAAGGGCCCCTCGCCCCCGGCCAGGCGCGCGCGAAAGGTCCGCTCGCTCTGCTCCGGCTTGTCCCAGTAGCCCAGCCCGACGTGCGGGCCGCGCACCCAGACCTCGCCCACCACGCCCCCCGCCTGCTCGAGGCGGGTCTCGGGATCGACGATGCGCAGATCCTGCTCGCCCCAGGAGCTGCCGCAGCCGACCAGGGGCCGTCCGGTGGGCGACGCCGTGGCCTCGCCGCGCTCCAGGGTGTCCCCGTCGAAGGTCGCGATGCGCGGCCGGGCCTCGGGGCGTGAGCCCGTGACGAAGACCCCGACTTCAGCCAGGCCGTAGCAGGCAGTCAGGGCCTCGCGGCGGAAGCCGGCGGGGGCGAAGGTCTGGGCGAAGCGGTCCAGCGTGGCGGGCCGGATCGGCTCGGCGCCGCTGACGGCCAGGTCCCAGTCGCTCAGATCCAGCGCCGCGACCTGCTCCGGCGTCGCGATCCGGGCGCACCAGTCGTAGGCGAAGTTCGGGCAGCCGGACAGGCGCCCGCGGTGCCGGGAGACCGCCTCCAGCCAACGCATGGGCCGGGCGAGGAAGGCCTCGGGGGACAGGAAGACCGACTCCCGCTGGACGTAGAGCCCGAGCAGCACGTGACCGACGAGGCCCATGTCGTGGTGCAGCGGGACCCAGAAGACCGAGCCGGCGCCGCCGGGCCGCATGAACAGCGGGCGGGAGAGCAGGTCGACATCCGCCACCAGGGAGCCGTGGCTGAGCATCGCGCCGCGGGGCCGGGCCGTGGAGCCCGAGGTGTACTGCAGAAAGGCGAGCTGGGACGGCGAGGTGTCCGGCGACTGCCCCACCGCGGCCTCGGTGAGCTGGTCGGTGCAGAGCAGATCGACCTGGCCGACACGCAGGGCCTCCAGGCCGGGGGCAGCGTCCGAGGTCGTCAGCACGGCGCGGGCCGTGGAGTCCGTGATCAGCGCCTGGAGTCGCGGCAGGGTCTTCAACAGGCGGCGGGCCTCGGGCAGCTCGGCGGGCACGGCGACGACGCCCGCCTCCAGGCAGCCGAAGAAGGCCTCCAGGAACGCGAGCCCCGCGGGGTAGACGAGCAGGGCGCGCTGGCCGGAGAGCCCGCGGGCCTGGAGCGCCGAGCCGACCTGCCGGGCGCGCGTGGCGAGCTGGCCCCAGGTGATGGGGCGCTCGTCGAGCTCCCCGTCGTGCAGGTAGACGTAGGCGACCTCGTCGGGTCGCTGCTCTGCGTTGCGGCGCAGCAGCGCCACCAAGGTGCTCGATTCCGATCCCACCGCGATCCCTCCGCCGCGATGGGTTGCCCCATCGGCTGCGGTGGAGCCTAGGGGCCGCGTGCGACGTGCCGCATGGTCGATGCCACTGTGCGGGCTTGCTCGGCCACCCTCCAGATCCTCAGCGGATCCGCTTCCACAGACGGAACGCAGCCACCAGCCCCACGCAGACCAGCGTGCTGACGAGCAGGTTCTCTTCGAGGAAGGCGAGGATCGCCGCCGTCCAGGGAGCCACGAGGGAGCCCAGGTAGTAGGCCGCCGCCACGGCCACGACCTGGCCGGCGATGATCGCGGGGATCGCCCGGCGGGGCTCCAGCCGGGACGCCCCGGCCAGCATGCCGAGCGTGTAGGCGGGCAGGACCACGAGCAGCATGGGTCCGAACCGCTCCAGGGCCCGCTCCAGCGCCTCCAGGAAGCGCAGGACGCGCGGGAATCGGATCTTGCCGAGGGCCACGCGGCCGTAGATGGCGCCCAGCGCGTAGGCGGTGATCACGCCGAGGGCGCGCATGGGCACGGCGACCGCCGCCAGCTCCAGGAAGGTCACGCTGCCGGAGACGAGGATCATGTTCGCGCCGTCGGGAGCGAGCGCGGCCAGCCAGAGCGGGTGCTCCACCAGCAGCCAGGGGGCGAAGGCGATGGCTCCGGTCGCGGCCCCGGCCAGGACGGCGGCCAGCACCAGCACCCCGCGCCGCACCGCCCGCGAGAAGCCGCCGAGGGCGCTCTGATCGGCCGGGGGGACCGGGTCCTCCGGGGTGCCGCGGGCCCGCCGGCGCGAACCGAGCAGGGAACCGAACTCGCCGTCCTTCATCCGGTCCTCCCCTCCCCAGCCTGCCGTTTCGTGCCCTGGAACCCCCGGGTGCGGCTGGTCGCCTCCCGTGGTCCCCCCCAGACTCGGTCCTCACACCCGGATCAGGAGGGGCCGCCCATGGGGAACGCCAGGATCGAGGATCTGCTCCGCAAGAGCGACGTTTTCGCCGAGATTGATGCGCCGCTGCTCGCTCACCTGCTCGACTCCTTCGAAGTCGTCACGGTGAAGGACGGCGAGGACTTCATTCGCTGCGGAGACGAAGGAGACGCGCTCTACCTCGTCCTGGACGGTGAGTACCGGGTCTACGTGCCCGACAAGGGCGTGGTCCTGCACGAAGGCGGGGTCGGCGACATCGTGGGTGAGGTCGGGCTGCTGGCCCGCGAGCGGCGCTCCGCGTCGGTGATGGCCGTGGGCGACATGGAGCTCGCGAGCCTGCCGCGGGCGGTCTTCGAGGAGCTCGACGACGACTTCCCCGATGCCTTCGAGCACGTGCGCATCGCCATCATCCGGCGCATGCGCCACATGCACTTCGAGCACATCCTGCGGGTCTCCGGGCCCTTCGGCGGGGTGGACGAGGAGACCCTGGCCGACATCGAGTCGCGCATGGAGTGGGTGACGCTGCAGAGCGGTGAGCAGCTGATGGCGAAGGGAGAGCCCGGCGACTCGATGTACATCGTCGTGCACGGCCGCCTGGCGGCCTCGGTGTCCGGCCCCGACGGTGAGCGGCGGCGGCTGAGCGAGGTGAAGCGCGGTGAGTCGGTGGGCGAGATCTCGCTCGTGACCGGGCGCCCGCGCGGCGCCGACGTGCACGCGATCCGCGACTCGGAGCTCGTCCGGCTGAGTGAGAAGGCCTTCGACGAGCTGGTGCAGCTGCAACCCCAGTTCGTGGTGCACAGCCTCGCCGGCAACATCGTCGGGCGGCTGACCGACCAGATCAGCGAGCCGAGCCTGCACCAGCGCGGCCTGTCGGCGCTCGCGATCCTGCCGCTGCACCGCGGCGTGGACCTGGACGCCTTCTGCCGGCGGCTGGAGGCGGGCTTCGAGAAGCTGGGCACCAGCCTGCTCGTGGACCGGGCGCACGTGGACGAGGTCTTCGGACCGCCGAGCATCGTTGAGGCCGGCCCCGGCGACCGCGGGCGGGAGATCCTGTCGGGCTGGCTCAACGCGCGGGAGATGAAGCACGACCACCTGCTGCTCCAGGGCGAGTACGGGCTGACGACCTGGACCGAGGCCTGCTTGCGGCAGGCCGACCAGATCCTCTGGGTCGCCGAGGCCCACAACGAGGCCCAACGCGAGGACCAGGAGTTCCACGCCGCCGCGGATCAGCTGGCCCAGCGGGCCGAGC
>JAJDAI010000741.1 GCA_029261955.1 Deltaproteobacteria bacterium
CGCGGGCACACACCGTGACAATGAAGCCGTAACTGTCTATCCATGCTTCACAATACAAGCGAGACCTGAGCGACACCGCCGCTGGCGATCCCGGTCATTCTGTCCAGGAACGGACACCGACATGCGCCACCTGCTCGCCCTCCTCGCCCTGCCCCTGCTCGCCTGCCCCAGCTCCGGGACGCTCGCGGACGACGACGACGCGACGGACGACGTCGCGGACGACGACGACGCCACCGTGGACGAGGGGGTCGGTTGCTGGGACGACGGCCCGGGCAGCGAGGTTCCCTTCGCCTGGGGCCAGCGCGGGGACTCGCTCGTCCTGCTGGCTCGCGACGGCAGCGAGACCGTGCTGCACGAAGGCCACGACCAGGGCGAAATCCAGGCCTGGAGCCTGCTCCAGGCCGGCGGGTGGATGGCCGCGGTGGGGCACTACTTCGTGTCGGCGGACGACCGGGGCACGATCGCGGCGCTCTGGGACCGCGAGGGCGAGCTCCTGGCCGAAGCGACCGCCCCCGGCGGCGCAGGCTGGTCGACCTTCTTGTCCCCCGAAGGCCAGCTCATCATCCACGCCGGCAACGACCCCTCGGGCTCCGGCAGCGCGCGCCTGCTGAGCCCGGACGGCACCATCGAGGAGCTGCCCTTCGGCCGCCCCGCCGGCCCCCCGCAGCTCGACGCGACGCCCTTGTGCCGCGACGACCTCGGGGTCTGCGGCTGGCTGGCCGCGGAGGGCGACGAGCTCTTCCACACCCTCGAGTCGAGCCAGCCCTTCTGGCCCGGCGGCGAGTACCTGCTGCGCTTCGACGACCGGAACCCCGAGCTGCCGATGCTTCAAGCGGAGTCGCCCTGGTATCCGATGGGCCTGTTCCTGGACGACTTCATCCCGCCCCAGGACGCCCCCGCCCGGATCGTGCGCTCGGCGCCCGGCGGGCGGGCGGTGCTGGGGCCGATCGGCGCATGGGAAGCGGGGCACTGGGTGGTCGCGAACGTGCCCGCGGGCGAGGTCTTCGACCTGGATCTGGACGGCCGCGGGGTCACCGTCGAGGGCGGCGGCTGCCCGCCATCACCGCCCGGCTTCGACGAGGACGGCGCCTCCATCTACGCCGTGCGCGACGACGTGGCCGCCACCTTCGTGCGCCGCGACCCCACCACGGGGGAGGAGGAGCCGCTCGGCCTCCCGATCACCGGCCTCCTCTTCGCTGAGGCGCGATCCCGGGACGGCGCGCTCGTGCTGGCTGCGGGGGACGGCTCGGACACCTTCTGCGGCTCCGGCGATCGGCCCTGGGGGGACGCGCCCAAGGCGCTGCCCGGCAACAGCCTCCAGCTGCTGCGCCCCGCGGACGGGATCGCCTACGTGCTCGAGGCGGGCCCCCTGGCCTCGGGCTACGGCCCGTCGGTCCAGCTGGCTTCGGGTGGCTGGTGCGCGTCGGTGCCCGACAGCGTCGAGTGGGACGCCGTGCTGGAGAGCTTCGACCTGAGCACCGGCGAGCGCGAGCCCTTCCCCGAGGGCTTCGGCTTTGGCGGTTGGCTCGAGTGATCTAGGGAACCAGGCAGTCGGGCAGCAGCTCGAGGTCCTGGATGCGGTGGTTGTTGCTGTAGTAGCCGGTGCTGCCCGAGAAGCCGATGTAGCCGCCGCGGAAGGTCCAGTTCGAGATCGGCCCGTCCAGCACGACCGCGCCGTCGAGCGTCACGGTGACCTGCGAGCCCTGGACCTCGAGCAGCACCTCGTGCCAGAGCGAGTCCTCGATGGTCGGGATGGGCGTCCACAGGATGTGGTTGCCGGGGTCGCCGTCGAGCGTGACCGCGATGTGGTTCTCGGGGGTCGGGTCGGTGTGCAGCTCGGTGTTGCCGTTGTCGATGTTCTCCCAGGTGTCGATCTCGACGTGCAGCGCGTCCCGCACGAAGGAGCCGTAGGCCCCGCCGAAGCCGTAGGCCAGGCCGCCGCCGTCCGCCGAGGCCGCGAGCAGGGTCTCCAGGTCCGTGGGGTCCGAGGCGTCCACGATGGTCATCGCGAAGCCGTCGGCGCCGGTGCCGGAGTTGGGGCCGGTCTGGATGTAGAAGCGGATGGCGATGTCGCCGGGGTTCACGCGGTCGACCGCGTTGAAGACCTGGCCGCGGCGGTTCTGCACGTTGCCGGTCAGCTCGATGAAGCCGCTCGGGTCCCAGGCGGCGTCGCTGTAGAGCGTCCAGTTGGCCAGGTCCGCGTCGAAGGCGTTGCTCGCGGACCAGTCGCACACCCCGACGGTGCGCTGGGCGGAGGCGCAGGCGTTGTCCGGGTTGCAGGCCTCCAGGGTGATCTGGTGCCAGCCGGGCTGGAGGGTCGCGGCGCTGTAGCTGTACTCGCCGTTGATGTCGGGAGAGCCGCTGTCCAGCGCGCCCTGCAGACCCGACTCGAAGGAGGTGCTCAGCTCCGTCGGCCCGTAGCTCGGGTCGCTGGCGCTGCCCCGCAGGACCACGGTGTCGCCCCATTCGAGGATCGTGCTCTCGGACGGCGCGACCCAGGCGACCTCGGGGGTGGCGTCGTCGTCGTCGACCGCGTCGTCGTCGTCCGCCGCGTCGTCGTCGTCCACCGCGTCGTCGTCGTCCACCACGTCGTCGTCGTCTGCCGCGTCGTCGTCGTCTGCCGCGTCGTCGTCGTCTGCAACGTCGTCGTCGTCTGCCGCGTCGTCGTCTGCAGCGTCGTCGTCGTCGGGCCGCGAGCTCGGGCAGGCGATCAGGAGCATCAGGAAGAACAGGGGCAGGGTGCGCATGGACACAGTGTGCTGGGAAAGAGGCGGTCCGCCCAGCAGTCCGTGGCTTCGCCCCAGAAGCGGAAGCTCACATCTTCGCCTCGGAGGAGACGACCGACTCCCGCGGCTCGGGCAGGTCGAGATCGATCTGGCCTGCATCCGGCCCCGCGAGAGCCGAAACTGGCAACGCGAGGAGGCAGAGGGACAGCACGAGGATCGAGCGCACGAAGGGATCTCCGAGGGGCGTCACCAGCCGAGTCCAGCTTCGGGTCGAGCCCTTGAAGGCCGGTGGGTCCGTTCGCACAGCCGCCGCCGCTACAATCCGCCGGTGGGCTGGTCCAAACGCACGCAAAAACGATGGAATTCGGTCTGCGCGTGGCTGCTGCGTTCGCGGCGTCTGGCGCGTCGAACCCGGAAGAAGCCGCCTTTTCGCAAGCCGCCGCGCACGCCCATCCAGCTGCCCCAGTTCGACGACGACCCCGCCCGCGCCCGCGAGCTGGAGAAGGCGAAGCGCGACTACGCCCTCATCCGCATCGCCGAGAAGTTGAGCCTGCCTGTGGCCTGGAACCACCGCACGGTGGTGAAGCTGCCCTTCAGGGAGCGCTACACCCTGGCTGTGCTGTGGCCCAAGCTCTGCCTGGTC
>JAJDAI010000742.1 GCA_029261955.1 Deltaproteobacteria bacterium
AGCGAAGCGGACGGCATCCTCTACCTCGGCGGAGGGGCCGGCTTCTACGGCGTGCCCCAGGACCTCTGGGCCTGGGACGTCTCCGGCGGCGGCGACGGGTTGATGGGCGAGCTGAACCCCGCCGGAGGGGCTCCCGATCCCGCGCGCCGGGCGGCCTGGGCCTGGGATCCCGACCGCTCCCACCTGATCCAAGTCGGCGGAGGCACCCGACACGACACCCTGATGGAGCCGCAGTACATCGAGTTCAGCACGCCGCAGGGCGCGTGGAACCCGATCCCGCTCGCGGGCCCGGCGCCCCGGCACTCGGCCACGCTGGTCTTCGACCCGGACGCGGGTGAGTTCGTGCTGGTCGGCGGCTTCGGCTACTACCAGACCTTCTCGGAGGCCTGGAGCCTCGCCTACTGAGGCGCGCGCGGGGCGAGTCCCGAAGCAGGGCCCCCGAAACGGACCGGCTCGAGTCCCGGAGCGCCTGCTTGCAGGCGCCCCCTGGGGACGGCACGCTCTCCGCTGGGGGAGGACGATGATCAGCTCTGGGGGGAACGAAACTCGCCGCGCGTGGGCGAGGTGGCTCGCGATCGCGTTCCTGCTGCTGCCCCGTGGCGCGGCCGCCGATCCCCTGCCCTCCCCCTCCGAAGAGGGCAGCCACGAGCTGCACGTTCGGGCCCTGTACCGCGCGGCCGAGGGCGCCTACGCGGAAGCCGCCGCCGTCTTCGATGCCCACGTCGCGGAGCATCCCACCGACGCGACCGCCGCCCTGGAGCGCTGCTTCTTCTACGCGGAGGCGCTGGACCGCCACGACGAAGGACCCTGGAGCTGGCAGGACGCCGACCGCTGCGAGGAGGAGCTCGAAGCGGCCTTTCCCGAAGATCCTCGGGTCCAGCTCTACGTCCTGCGGCGCTCCTGGGGAGCGGAAGCCATCGCGCGGGGGGAGGCGATCAACAAGGAGGCCGCCGAGCGCTGGGCACCGAAGCACCGGGCAGAGCTCCTGGCCTGGCTCGCCCAGCGCGTGCAGGACGACGATCCCAAACGGGCGAGCGATCTGGCCCTCCACGCAGAGTCCCTGAACCCGGAGCTGGACCTCGAGCTCGTCCGCGCCAACTGGCTGATCACGGACGGCAAGCCTGAGCAGGCGGCCGAGGCCCTGACCTTCACGAGGCTGAGCCCCTCGAGCTGGTGGGACCACCACCAGAAGGCCTCCCTGCTGCTCGAGCTCGATCACGCCGCCGAGGCGCTCGACGCCTTCGCTCTGCTCGACGCGAACGGGCAGCCTCCCCCGAGCACGGGGGACGAGGAGCCAGAGCCCTTCCGCGTCTCCGACCTGAACTGGGGTCGAGCCCTGGAGGCGGCCGGCCGGGTGAGCGAAGCCCGCGCCCGCTACGACGCCATCGACACGCAGACCTGGAATCGGGAGGAGGTGGACCGACGCCTCTTCGGCCTCGCCCTGGCCGGCGACGACCCGGCCCTCGCCTTCGACTCCTACCAGCGGCTGCGCGATCACGGCTGGGAGAGCGATCCGCTCGCCCGAAAGCGGATCGCCCTGGCGATGGCCCACGGCGGCACCCCGCGCTTGCGGGATCTCTGGGGCTTCGCGGGCCTCGCGGGCGGCCTGCTGGCCCTCCTCCTCCTCCCCCTGCTCGTCCTCTTGCCCGTGCACTACATCGGCTTGTGGCGGGCGACGCGCCAGACGATCGACCTGTCCGCGCCCGCGCGCTGGCACGTCGGCCACCTGTGGGTGCTCGGGGTGCTTCTCCTGCTGCCCGAGCTGGGCGCCTACTACGTGTTCGCCTACGACCAGGCCGCAGCCTGGTACAGCGACGAGGCGGTGCTGGCGCTCGACGACCCCGCGGTCCTGACGGCCAGCCTCGTCGCCCTGCTGGCGATGGCGTTGGTCCTACCGCTGCTGCGCCGCGCCGACCTGCGCCCCTGGTTGCTGGGCGAGACCCCACCGCGGAAGCTGATCGGCCCGGTCATCGGCAGCTTCTTCCTGATCCTCGTCGTCCGTGCCTGGCTGGCCCCCCTGGGTCAGAGCTGCGCGGACCTCGTCGATCTGGAGACAGTCGGGGTCTTCGCCGCCCCCGTCCTGGGCGAGCTCATCCGCGGGCTGTTGGACCAGTTCGGGCTGGGCTGGGTCCTGCTCGCGACGGTCGTCATCGCCCCCATCGCGGAGGAGATCGCCTTCCGTGGCATCGGCTACGACGCCCTGAGTCGCTACCTCCCCTCGGGCATCGCCGCCGCCGCGCAGGCGGGAGCATTCGCGGTCCTGCACGCGGACGCCGAGGTCTGGCCCGCGCACTTCGTCTTCGGCCTGCTGGCGCTCCACCTGCGGAAGAAGCACGGCGGCCTGCTGGCGCCCATCGCCTTCCACGCGCTCAACAACCTGATGGCCGTGGGGGTCGTCGCAGCGATGGCCTGATCCCAGGTCGCCCTCTACAGACCCGCCACCAGCGCCTCCGTCGCATCCCACAGCTGGGTCGCGAGCGCCTTGTCCCGCGCGAGCGCGCTGGGCTTGCGGGGCGCGCAGTCCCCGAAGTAGGCCCCCGTGGTCGCCGCCGCCGAGGGGTGCGTCGCGACGAAGCACTGCGTCGCAGCACCCTGCTCGATGGTTCTGAAGCTCAGGGTGCTCTCCATCTCGGCGGAGGTCTCCTCGGACAGGTGCCGCCAGAGCGGGGTCTGGATGATGCCGGGGTGCACGGCGTTGGCCGTCTGGCCCGCCGGCAGGCGGGTCGCCAGCTCCTTCGCGAAGAGGACGTTCGCGAGCTTGGACAGCCCGTAGGCGGGCCAGGGCTCGTAGGGGCGGTTCCACTCGAGGTCGTCGAAGGTGATCTCGGGACCGCGCGCGTAGGTGTGCGCGCCGCTGGACAGCATCACCACCCGGCCCTTCGCGGTGAGCCGGTCGAGCAAGCCCGTCACCAGCAGGAAGTGGCCGACGTGGTTCGTGAACATCTGCGCTTCGATGCCGTGCTGCAGCACCAGCTCGGGCAGGGCCATGATCCCGGCGTTCGCGATGACCGCATCCAGCGGCTCCTGCACCGCCTCGACCGCCGCGCGCACGCTGGCGGGCTCCGAGAGCTCGCAGACCAGGGGGACCGCGTCACCTTCCACCAGCGCGCAGGCAGCCTCGGCCTTCTCCGCCGTGCGCGCCGCGCCGATCACCCGCGCGCCACGCAGGGCGAGCACGCGCATCGTCTCCAGGCCGAGGCCCGAGTTGCAGCCGGTGACCAGGATGGTCCGGCCCCGCAGCTTGAGGCCCTCGGTGACCTGCTCGGCGGTGGCGGACGAGTCGAAACGCGGCATCGGACCTCCTGGGTGGGCGCCGCTGGGACGGGCGGGGCCTGCAGTGTGCCCGACCCGCGCCTCACACCCCGAGGTCGCGCCTCAGGAACCTCACCCAGCCCGCAGCCGCAGCCACAGGCGGGATGATCGCCAGGCGGAGCAGTCCAAAGACGTCGAAGCCGTTGTCGAGCGGGTTCTCCCCCAGGTACCAGCTGAAGGGCGAGATCGCGCTCATCCAGGCGAGGTCGACCACCGGCCCGATGGCGTTGAGCATGAAGGCCGCCACGGCCAGCGCAGAGCCGAGTCCCAGGGCCAGCGCGCGGCGGCCGAAGGTGGCGCCGACCGCGAAGGCCGAGGTGCCCATGCCGAGCAGGAACAGGAGCAGGCCCAGCGTGCCGGCCAGCACGTTCGTGGCGGGGACGGCCATCTTCAGGATGAGGACGAGGGTGTAGGTGCTCAGCCCGAGGATCGTCGTGAGGCCGAGCAGCAGGACCCAGAGCGCGGCGAGCCGCTCGAAGTAGACGCGGAGGCGGGACACCGGCGCCGTGAGCTCCAGCTCCAGGGTGCCGTCCTCCTCCTCCCCGGCGATCAGGCGCGCCCCCTTGCTGATGGCGTAGACCAACAGCAGCGCGGGCCCGACGAGGCCGTAGACGGTGGAGGTGATGTAGCCGCCGGGCGTGCCGATGCGGTCGTAACCCATGGCCTGGATCAGGGCCTCGGGCATGCTGTCCAGCAGGCCCGCCATCTCCGCGGTGTCCATCAGCGGCCAGAACGAGGTGTACATCGCAGCCACCCCGCCCAGGGCGAGGCCCCACAGCACGAAGCTGCGCAGCTGGCCCGCGAGCACGTCGGTGAAGATCGGCAGCGGGGAGCTCATGATCCGCTCCCCCCCTTCGAGGCCAGGCTGCCGTTCTCGCGGTAGAGGTCCAGGAAGAGCGCCTCGATGTCGCGATCCTCGGCGGACCAGCGCAGCACCCGGTGGCGGGCCGCTGCCTTCAACAGGGCGTCGGGTTCGCCCCGGAGCAGGCAGGTCAGGACAGAGCCTTCGAGCTTGACCTCGTCCACGTTCGGCAGCGCACCGAACTCCTCGGCGGAGACGGGCCCCTCGAAGTGCAGCACCACGGTCTGCCCGGCGTTGCGGCGAAGCACCGCGATGTCGTCCACATCCACCACGACCCCTGAGCGGATGATCGCCACGCGGTCCGCCACGGCCTCGACCTCCCGCAGCACGTGGGACGAGAGGAAGACGGTGGCGCCGCCGTCGCGCGCCTCCACCACCAGGTCCAGGAACTCGCGCTGGAGCAGCGGATCGAGCCCGCTCGTCGGCTCGTCGAGGATGAGCAGCTCGGGGGCGTGCATGAAGGCCTGCACCACGCCGACCTTCTGCTTGTTGCCCTTCGACAAGCCGCGGATGGGTCGATCGAGCTCCAGCCCGAAGCGCTCGGCCAGCTCGGAGATGCGTTCGCGACCCGCCCCTCCCCGGAGCCGCGCGAAGTACTCGAGCAGGTCGCCGGCCGTCCTGCGGCCCGCCATCGCCAGCTCGCCCGGCAGGTAGCCGATGCGGGCCCGCAGGGCGCCGCCTCCGGCGCGGGGCTCGACGCCGAAGACCTCGGCCCGGCCCTCCGTCGGCCGGAGCAGGTCCAGCAGGATGCGGATGGTCGTGGACTTGCCCGAGCCGTTCGGGCCGAGGAAGCCGAAGACCTCGCCCTGCTCGATGCTCAGGTCGACCCCGGCCAGGGCGCGGAGCTTGCCGTAGTCCTTGACCAAAGCCTCGGTGCGCACGATCGCCTGGCTCATCGGCTCCTCCATCGCGGTCCAGCCGACGCTACCCCTGCGAGGCGGCGAGCACCGGGTTGATCTCACCTCCGTTCAGTCCTCCGCGTAGAAGCCCGCCAGGCCCTCCGC
>JAJDAI010000743.1 GCA_029261955.1 Deltaproteobacteria bacterium
GCACGGCCATCGTCTCGCCGAAGCCACGGCCGACCCCGAGCAGCACCGCCGCCATGAGGCCGTTCTTGCTCGCGGGCAGCACCACGCGCCGGATGACCTGCCAGCGGGTCGCGCCCATGGCCTCGGCCCCCTCGCGGAAGCGGTCGGGCACGGCCTTGAGCGCGTCCTCGGCGATGGTCGTCATGATCGGCGCGGCCATCAGGCCGAGGATCAGGCCCGCGTTGAGCACGTTCAGGCCCACCGGCACGTTGAAGACCTTGATGATCAGCGGGTTCATGATGCTCAGGCCGATGAAGCCCCAGACCACCGAGGGGATGGCCGCGAGCAGCTCGACGAGCACCTTGAGCGTCTCCCGCACCCGGCCGGTCGCGAACTCCGCGATGTAGATGGCCGCACCCAGCGAGAAGGGCACCGCCACCAGCATCGCCAGCCCGGTCACGCTGGCCGTGCCTGCGATGAGCGCGAAGGCGCCGTAGGTCGGGTTGTGGTCCGAGGTCGGAGCCCAGCGGGACGAGAAGAAGAACTCGGTGAAGTCGAAGGCGCCCGTGAGGAAGCCGACGCCCTCCTTCGTGATGAACACGAAGATCCCGACGATGAAGACGATCGCCGAGACGCCGCCCACGAAGACCAGCGCCTGCACTGCCTTGTCGACGTACCAGGCGAAGGTCCTGCGATCGATCGCGCCCCCGTCTGGGGATGTCGCGGGATCGGCCATCAGCTGGCGTCCTCGCCGCGCAGGGTCTCCATGAGCTTGCGGATCCCCGCCGTCGCCTCGCGCCAGCCGGCCTCGAGGTCCTCGGGCAGCGTCCACTCCTGCAGCACGGTGTGGAAGGGGATGACCCCCAGGGCCTCGCGGGCGCCCGCATCCAGCGTGATGATCACGTGGAAGCTGTCCAGCTCGCCCAGGTGTGTCGCGAGCCACCGGGGCTCGGCGCCGTCCAGGTCCAGCCCCCGCGCTTCGGCAAACTGCGCTGCGTCGGCGGCGACCGCCGCGGCGGGCTGGGTGCCCAGGGACTCGAAGTGGCCGCCACCGGGGAAGGCCTTGCGCCCAAAGGCGGCGGCGAGCCGGCCCAGCCGGTCGTCGCCGGAGTCGACGAAGAGCACGCGGTAGAGCTTGGGGGCCTTGGTCTCGCCGGTGACCGTGAACACGGTCTCTTCGCAGATGTTCTTGGCCTGATCGCTGATCCGCTCGAGGCGGGTGCAGATGCCCAGCAGCGCGAAGAGATCGGCCAGGGGCCGCTTGTCCTTGCCCTGGAGCAGGTCCTCGAAGGTGGAGGCGAAGGTGTTGTCGACCTTGGCCGCCAGCTTCATGGTCGCCCGGGCCTGCTCCGCGTCGCCCTCGTTCCAGGCCCGCAGCGCCGCGCTCAGCATGCGGCGAGCCTGGCCGGCGATCAGCTCGATGTCGTCGAGGATGGCTTTGGGCGGCGGCGCGGAGAGGTGCACCGCCTGCCGCGCGATGGTCACCGCGTAGTCGCCGATCCGCTCGACGATCACGTCCATGCGCAGCACCGACGAGATGAAGCGCAGGTGCCCCGCCGCGGGGTAGTGCCGCGCGACGAAGCTGTGGCACAGCGCGTCGATCGCTCGGATCTCGCGGTTGATCGGCTTGTCGTCGAGCACCACGTCGTAGGACGCGGGCAGGTCGCCAGACACCAGCCCCTGGACGGCGCGGTCGATGGCCTGCTCGACCGCTGCGGACACCGTGGCCAGGCGCTCACGGATCACGTCCAGGTCGTGCTGGAGTCGGGCTTCGTAGTGGCTCATGGTCTCCTCCTCGGGTGGGGCACGAGCGGCCTAGGAGCAGCTCAGCCCAGCGCGCAGGGGCGCGTAGCCCTTCTTCTGGATGGTGCACTGCGCCGCGTCACCGACGATCCAGTCCAGGTACTGCTTCACAGCGCCCCGGGGCTCGCCCGAGGTGTACATGAGCAGGGGGCGGGCGATGGGGTAGCTGCCGTCCACCGCGGTGGCGGGGGAGGGGGCCACACAGGCGCCCTCGGCGTTCAGGATGCAGGGCATCTTGACGTGCTCGTTGGCGTAGGCGAGGCCGCTGTAGCCGATGGCGCAGGGCGTGTTCTCGACGAGGTCGACGACGTCCTTGGAGCCGTGCATGTCGCGGGAGCCCATCTTGTAGTCGCGCGCCTTGCCCAGGACGATCTTCTTGAAGTAGGCGTAGGTGCCGGAGTTGTTCTGGCGGCTGACGCGGATGATCTCGTCGCTGTCGCAGCCGGGCACGACCAGGTCGAGCTGGCTCCATTTGTCGACCGTGCCGCCCTCGCCGTAGATGTCGGCCAGCTGGGCGAGGCTCACCTGGTCCATCGGGTTCGCCGGGTGCACGAAGACCGCGAGGGCGTCGAAGCCGACGGTGTGCTCGACCGGCTCGATGCCGCGCTCCCGGGCGCTGGCGATCTCCTTGTCCTTCATCTTGCGGCTGGCGTTGGCCAGGTCGACCGTCCCGTTGATGAGGGCCGAGATGCCGGTGCCGGAGCCGCCGCCGCTGACCGCGATGGCCACGTTGGGGTCGACGGTCTTGTAGGCCTCGGCCCAGGCCTGGGCGACGTTGACCAGGGTGTCGGAGCCCTTGTTCTGCAGCACCACGCGGCCCGAGCGGGTGGTCGTGCCGGGCTCGCCGCTGCTCGTGTCGGGGCGCGAGCAGGCGGTCGTGAGGAGGAGCGCGGTGAGGGAGAGCGCGAGGCAGGGGGAGCAGCGAGGGGTGCGCACGGGGGCCTCCAGGGCGGGGTGCTTGCGGGGTCGGGCCAGCGGCAGCCTTGTGGCACACCCTCCGCCCTCATGCGCCCGGCTTGTGTGACAGCTCGGTGACTTCCGCGGCGGTCGCTGTGGCAGCTGGCCCACACCGCCCGCCCGGCGTCGCTCGCTTGACGCCCCGAAGCCCCGCCCCGATCCTCCGCCGTGCCGTCTCCTCGCCCAGGCCACATGCTCGCGCTGGCCGGCGCCCTCTGCGCCCTCGCCGGCCTCGGGGCCGCGCTGATGCATCCCGCGGGGAGCGACCTGCTCCTGCACGGCCTGATGATCCGCGCCGCGGCCGAGGCCCCGGGCTGGTCGGGGCTGCAGGACCCCTGGTATCCGGGCCTCGCGGGCGGCTGGGCGCTGGCCCACGCCTACCCGACGCTGCCGCACCGGCTGGTCGGCGCGGTCGCG
>JAJDAI010000744.1 GCA_029261955.1 Deltaproteobacteria bacterium
CGACCCCGTGCGCGAGCGCGAGGACATCCTCACCTCGCTGCGCTTCATGGCTTCGGCCTTCCCGGCGGTGGGCGAGCAGAAGATCCTCGGCGTGGTGCGCATCGTGTCGCCGCACCGCTTCTCCGCGGGCGATCGCTACGAGCCGCTCCAGAACAACATCCGCATCGCGCAGTTCCTGGGGGAGGTCGGCTACGACCTCGACGAGGTGCCCTTCCAGGTCGGCCTCGTGCTCTACCCGGGCGTCGAGACCGACGCGATGCTGTTCCAGGTCTTCGGTCAGTACAAGACAGCGACCCCGCTGCCCAAGATGTCGCTTCAGGCCATCGCGCCCGTGTCCTTCAAGGCGAACGAGCGCTGGGAGCCGGTCGCTGGGAGCTTCCTCGAGGTGGAGGAGGACCCGAGCCTGGACATGGGGGAGATCTCCCAGGTCCTCAAGAAGCCGGCGCCGCCCCCCCCGCCGAAGCCGCAGGAGCTGAGCCCGGCACCGGCTGCGCCCGCCGACGCGACGAGCTCCGGCGTGGACTGGGACGAGCTGTCCGAGGAGAAGCCCGAGCAGGCCGGCCGCAGCGCGCTGCCCCTGATCCTCGGGGTGCTCGGGGTGCTCGGCGTGCTCGTGGTCCTGCTGCTGGTGTTTCGCGGGGGCGACGAGGCCGCCACGCCCTCGTCGGGTCGGACCGGCGACGTGCCCGAAGCGGCGCTCGATCTGGGCGAGGCGCCCTACACCTACGATCTGCGCTCCGGCTGCGGGCTCTCCTGGAACCCGACGCTGCCCTGCGCGCCCTTCGCGGGCAAGGCAGACGCACTCGACTCGGTCGACCTGGTGCGGCTCCAGCGCAGCCCGGCCTACGTCAAGCACACCATCGAGCCCATCGAAGCCTGGCTGATGCCGGCGGACGGCCGCCCGAAGCAGCGGCTGCGTCGGCGCAATGCGGGCGAGGACATCTACGCGTTCGAGGTCCTGCGCGGGGAGGGGACCTGGGCGGAGACCTGGGGCGACGGCGCGCCCTTCGACGCGTCGATCGTGATCCTGCCCCGCGGCTCCGAACTCGAGATGAAGGACGAGTGGAGCTTTCTCCGGCGCGTGGAGGTGATGCGGCTCGTCGGCCCCACACCGCGTGTGGAAGAGCCGGTCTCCGACGCGAACCCGCACCCGGCGGTGGATCGGCCGAGGAACACCTCGAGCGACGCGGGCGGCTGGATCTGGAAGGCCGGAGGCACCGACACGGCCGTCAGCTTCGATGTCGCGCGGCGCAGCCTGCAGTCGGCCTTGCTCGTGACGGGCGGCGTCAAGTCCGGTGCCTGGGACCTCTCCGTGCGCAACAAGGCGGGGGCTCTGCTCGGGAGGACCTCGGTGGACGGGCTCGACCCGGCGAAGAACCGGCTGGACCTCGGGCCGCACGTGACTCGCCTGATGCGCTCGGCCGACCTGGAGCCCCGCGTCGCGGAGGCCGCGAAGACGGAGGGGGCGGTCCTGGTCGCGTCCATCCTGCCGCCCGGCTCCCGCAACCCCCTCGTGGCCCGCATCTCGCTCGTCGGGCAGGCGCAGGACCAGGGGGTCGAGCACAAGGTCTGCTTCATGATGCAGGCGCCCGAAGCGGTGGACGTCTCGGGTCAGGCGATGGTCCTCGGCGCGGGCGGCGTCATGCGCGCGACCCACGCGCCGGGCAAATGCCTGGACGGCGGCAACTCCAGCCGCTGGGTCTCGGCCACCTTCGGCCCCGGGCCGGCGACGCTCCAGTGGGTCTACCAGGGCGGCAAGCTGGACTCCGCGAAGCCCAACGTCGGCAAGGTCCGGACCATCAAGCTGGCCGAGCGCTGGAGCCAGGGCACCGCCGGCTGCCTGGGGATCACGATCGTGCTCGACGACTTCGGCACGCCGGCCCAGGTGCCCAGCATCAAGCGGCTCTACGGCTACGGCGCTGGGGCCTGCAAGTAGCGACGGCGTGAGCCGCGCGCGCGCATGAGGCGCCGGGGGCTCAGTCCCAGGGCGTCAGGTCGCGGTCCTGCTCGATGCGCTCCTCGACCAGCATCTGGCGGAGCGTTCGGCGCAGGAAGTCGTCCAGGTCCTTCTTGGCACCTGCTCCGCGGCCACCGCCGGGCAGCGCAGCCCGCTTGACGGTGTCCTGTTGGGCCGTCTCCAGCCGCGCGGCTGCGTCCAGCACCTGGCGGTGAACCGAAGGCGCCGGGGCAGCGATGGTTGTGAGCTCGGCGATCTCCTTGCGGACGAGCTCGCGCATGCCGGAGCGGGAGAGCGTCGTGACCGGGCTGGGCGCCGCGCCGCCGTCCTGGGAGCGGGCCAGCCGACGACCGACCGCCTGGTCGACCAGACCGCTCGCGTCGGCGAAGACCTCACCCTCGGCGGCGGGGAAGCCCTCGCCGGTCTGGAAGCTCGGTGCGCGCGCGATGGAGTCGGAGCTGGGCGGGCCGGCTCGGTGCGCGCGGGTGGAGCCGCGGGCCGAGCGTCGAACGCCACCCTGGGGCAAGGCGCTGGAGGAGGGGGCCGAGATGGCCCGGCCGGAGCGGTAGACGCGGCTGCCCACGAAGCGGGAGCCCGCGGAGCGGGACGCCTTCGGGGAGTCGGCCTCCGCGACCTCGGGGCGGGCGGGCATCGCGACGTCGAGGGAGCCGGAGTCGCCGAAGGCCGGGTAGCCCAGGGCGGCGGCACGCTCGGGCGCCTCTTCCATGAGTCGGCGCAAGGCTGGCACCCGCGCTGCGGAACCCGGCCCAGCCGAGCGGCGCACGCTGTCTGCGAAGGCCTGCTCGGGGGTGTCGCCGAGGCGACGCTGGGCCGCGGCGGCGTCGGGCAGCGTGCCGGGCACGCCGACGCGGCTGGAGCGGGTGGTTGCCCCCGCGCTGCGCTGCGCGGCGCGGCGCGCGGCCGGG
>JAJDAI010000745.1 GCA_029261955.1 Deltaproteobacteria bacterium
GGGCCTGTTGGGCCGTGGGGATCGGGTGGACCGACCTCTCGCAACGATCGCAACGAGCAACGGGCGCTACGGGTTGGTGGTGGGCGCCGGCGGTCCTGGCCGTGCTGCGGCTTGTTCTCTTCTTGTTCTCGGGCCCCTGCCCTTCAGAACGTGGCGCTCGTTGCCCGTTGCGATCGTGGCGAGAGGTCCATGGCTCCCACGGCGCAACGAGCCCCGCTCAGTGCTGCCCGGCCACCCGGCACATCTCGTCCGCCACTTCGGCCGCGGCTTCGGGTCGGGCCAGGGTGCCCGCCTTCCAGGCCATCTGCTGGAGCGCAGGGCGGTCGCTGTTCAGGCGCTGGAGGGTCTCGACCAGGCGCTCGGAGCTCAGGTCGGACTGGAGGATCATCTCGCCGGCGCCGGCGTCCACCAGGGTCCGGGCGTTCAGCTCCTGGTGGTTGTAGATGGCCTGGGGGTAGGGCACGAGGATCGAGCCGCGGCTCGACATCGAGATCTCGGAGACCGTCAGCGCACCGGCCCGGCAGAGGATCAGGTCCGCCGCGCGGTACTCCTCCGCCATCTCGTGGATGAAGCCGTGGACCGAGGCCTCGACGCCCGCCGCTTTGTAGGCCGCGCGCACGCGCTCCTCGTCCACGAGGCCGGTCTGGTGGACGACGTGCAGGGCCTTCCTCAAGCCTTCGGGCAAGACCGTCGCCAGCTCCATCATCGCTTCGTTGATCGGCTTCGCGCCCTGCGAGCCGCCCAGCACCAGCAGCTTCAGCCGCGAGCCGATGCCGACGGTGCCCGTGGACTCCAGGCTCAGCAGCTGCACGACGCCCTCGCGCAGCGGGTTGCCGGTGACGTGGACCTTGTGGCGCGGGAATTCGCCCACCGTGCGCTCGAAGGCGACGAAGACCCGGTGCACGAAGTGGCCGAGGATCTTGTTGGTCGCCCCGGCCACGGAGTTCTGCTCGACGATGCCGGTCTTGCGCCCGAGCAGGCGCGCCGTGAGCACCACCGGCCCCGAGGCGTAGCCGCCGACGCCGAGCACCACGGCCGGCTTCTCGCGCAGGATCAGCCGCGCGGACTGGAGCATGGCCAGGGGGACCAGGAGCAGCGCCTTCAGGCGCGCTGTCATGCCCTTGCCCTTGATCCCCGCGATGTCGATGAAGCGGACGTCCAGGCCCTGCTCGGGGCCGACGCGCGCCTCGATCCCGTTGATCGTGCCGACGTAGACGACCTCGTTGCCGGGCGAGCGACCGAGGAACGCCTCTCCCACAGCGACGCCGCTGAAGAAGTGACCGCCGGTGCCGCCGCCTGCAATGAGGACCTTCACGAAGCTCGCTCCCCTGGTTTCGGGCCTCCCGGCCCAGTCTTTCGTCTAGGTGAACCGGATTCTATGCCCGGATCCGTCACAACATTCCACCCCTGATCAGGCTCCCTCAGAAAGGCCGCGCCGCCTGACGCTGGGGCACCGCCCCCGCGCGCTGTCGGCGGGACGATCGAAACGGGTTCCGGGAGCGGTCATCCAGCACGGTGCGGCGCCGCGCCTGGGCGGTGACGTTGAGCAGGATGCCGAGCATCGCCATCGTCAGGACCAGGGAGCTGCCGCCGTAGCTGATGAGCGGGAGCGTCAGCCCCTTCGTCGGCAACAGGCCCGTCACCACGCCCATGTTGATGCCGGCCTGGAGCCCCACCAGCAGCGCCAGGCCCATGCCGAGCAGCCGCCCGAAGAGCTCCGGCGCGCCCTGGCAGGCCTGGACCGCGCGGATGACGAAGAGCGCGAAGAGCCCCACCACCGCCGTGACGCCGATGAAGCCGAACTCCTCCGCGATGACGCTCAGGATGAAGTCGGTGTGGGCCGCGGGCAGGAAGAAGAGCTTCTGCGTGCTCTCGCCCATGCCGACGCCGCTCAGGCCGCCCGAGCGGAAGGCCAGCCAGCTCTGGATCAGCTGGAAGCCCGAGTCCGCCTGGTGCGCCCAGGGATCCAGGAAGGCCGTCATGCGCGCGCGGCGGTACTCGGCGCCCATGAGGGTGAGCCAGGCCAGGGGCAGACCCGCCGCCATCAGGCCCGCGAGGTGCAGCAGGCGCACTCCGGAGACGAACAGCATGATGAAGAGGATGGCCGCGAGGGTCATCGTGGTGCCGTAGTCGGGCTCCACGAGGATCAGCATCAGCACCAGCCCCGTGGACACGAGGTGCGGCAGGATCCCGATGCTGAAGGTGCCGATGTGGCTCTGCTTCTTCTCGAGCGAGTAGGCCAGGTAGACGACCAACGCGAGCTTCGCGAGCTCCGAGGGCTGCAGGAAGACCGGCCCGAAGCGGAGCCAGCGCGTCGCGCCGCCCATCGTCGTGCCCACGCCGGGCACCAGGACCAGGACGAGCAGGACCGCGACGCCGATGAGCATCGGGTAGGTCCAGGGACGCCAGCGCTGGTACGGGATGATGGCCGTGACGGTCATCGCCGCGATGCCCATCACCGCGAAGACGCCGTGGCGGCGGATGTAGAAGAGCTCGTCCCCGTGCACGTCGGCGGCGTAGATGGCGCCGGCCGAGTAGACCATCGCCACGCCGATGGCGAGCAGGGCCAGGATGCAGCCCAGCACGATGGGGTCGACGTCTCGCAGGCTGCGCATCGCTACCTCAGCTTCAAGGTCATCACCGCGAGCAGCGCGAGGATGATCGAGATGATCCAGAACCGGACGATGATCTTCGGCTCCTCCCACCCCTTCTCTTCGAAGTGGTGGTGGATGGGCGCCATGGCGAAGACGCGCTTGCCGGTCAGCTTGAAGGAGGCGACCTGGATGATGACCGACAGGGTCTCGGTGACGAAGACGCCGCCGACGAGCGCGAGCAGCAGCTCGTTGTGGGTCAGGACCGCCAGGGCACCGAGGATGCCGCCGAGCGGCAGCGAGCCGGTGTCGCCCATGAAGATGCTGGCGGGGTAGGTGTTGTACCAAAGGAAGCCCATGCCGGCCCCGGCCAGGGTGACCGTCAGCACGGCGAGCTCGGCCGCCCCGGGCACGTGGTACAGCGAAAGCTGGGTGGCGTAGGCCTCGGCGCCCGTCAGGTAGGCGAGCAGGCCGAAGGTCAGGGCCGCGGTCATCACCGGGCCGATGGCCAGGCCGTCGAGGCCGTCTGTGAGGTTCACCGCGTTGGCCGTTCCGACGATGATGAAGGCGGCGAAGGGCACGTACCACCAGCCCAGGTCGGGCAGGAAGTCCTTGAAGAAGGGCACGGGGACCACGGTCGTCTGGCCGAACCACTCAATGGCGGCGACGATGACGATGACGGCGAGGATCGTCTCCAGGAGCAGGCGCATCTTGCCGCTCAGGCCCTTGCTGGTGCCGGTGCTGATCTTGCCCCAGTCGTCCACGAAGCCGATGGCGCAGTAGCCGACGGCGATGGTCAGCAGCAGCCAGACCTTCGGCGTGTCGAAGCGCGACCAGAGCGCCGTCGCCAGCAGGACCGAGCTCAGGATGAGCAGGCCGCCCATGGTCGGGGTGCCGGCCTTGACGAGGTGGGTCTGCGGGCCGTCGTCGCGGATGGACTGGCCGAGCTTCTTGCGCTGGAGCAGCCGGATGAAGGGCGGGTACAGCACCATGCAGAGCACGAGCGCGGTCGCCATCGCCGCCGCCGCCCGGAAGCTGATGTAGCCGAAGACGTTGAAGACGCCGAAGGTCTCTCGGAGCGGATAGAGCAGGTGGTACAGCAAGGGCTCAGTCCCCGTTCAACTGGTCGAGGGCGCGCTCCATGCGGGTGCCGCGTGACCCCTTGAGCAACAGCTGGTCGCCCGGTTGGAGAAAGCCGGCCAAAAACGCGCCAGCGGCGTCGGAATCCGGCACGGCGACGGCCTCGATGCCCGCCGCCTCAGCGGCCCGCACCGCGCTCTGCATCAGGGGCCCCGTCCCGACCAGCAGGTCGATGTGCAGCTGGGCGGCCAGGTCGCCGATGCGGGCGTGCAGCTCCTCGGCGGCGGGGCCGAGCTCGAGCATGTCGCCCAGGGCCGCGACCCGGCGGCCGCGATCGGGCAGCGCCGCGAAGGTGCGCAGCACGGCTTCGACGCTGGCGGGGCTGGCGTTGTAGGCGTCATCCACCACCAGGACGCCCGCGCGCTCGGCGATTTTCATCCGGCGGCCGGGCACGTCCAGGCTGCGCAGGCCGGCGACGATCTGGGGCTCTCGCGCACCGAGGGCCCAGGTCGCGGCGATGGCCGCGAGGGCGTTGTCGAGCTGGTGGCGTCCGGGGATCGGCACGTCGATGACGAAGCGCTCGCCGTAGGCCTCGACCGTGGCGTGGGTGCCCTCGAGCCCCCGCTCCTGCACCGAGACCGCGTGCACCGGGCCGTTGCCACCGAAGGGCGCGAGCACGGCGCCCGGCGGGCGGGGGAAGCGGGCGCTCAAGGGGTTCTCGGCCGGGTAGACCAGCACGTCGCCGGGGCGCGCGTCGGCGAACAGCTCGCCCTTGGCGTCGGCGATGCCCTCCACGGACTGGAAGAACTGCAGGTGCACCGGGGCCACCTGGGTGATGACGCGCACCCGCGGGCGCGCGAGGGCAGCGAGCGCGGCGATCTCGCCCGGCTCGGACATGCCCATCTCGAGCACGGCCCAGCGGTGCTCCGCGCCGAGCTGGAGCAGGGTCAGCGGCAGCCCGATGCGGTTGTTGAAGTTGCCGTCCGTGGCCAGGCCCGGGGCGAGCTGCTCGAGGATGCTCGAGATCATCGCCCGCGTGGTCGTCTTGCCCACGCTGCCCGTCACGCCGACCACGCTGGGGCCACACTTGAGCAGCCAGAGTCGGCCGATGCCGCCGAGGGCCTCGAGCGTGTCCGGCACGGCGAGCACGGGGCCCAGCGAAGCGGGCAGCTCGGTCCCGTCCAGCACCAGCGCGCCGGAGCCGGTCTCCAGGACCTCGGGCAGGAAGCGGTGGGCGTCGTGCACGTCCCCGACGAGCGCCACGAAGAGCGTGCCGGGCCCCGCGAGCCGCGAGTCCGTGACGACGGTCCAGGTGCCGCCTTCGGTTCCGGAGACGAGGCGGGCGCCCGTGGCCGCGAGCAGCTCGGGCACCGTCAGGGCGGCGGGGGGTGCGAAGCGGGGGTCGGTCACCGCGCCTCCAGGGCTGCGCGCGCGACGGCGCGATCGTCGAAGGGGAGCTTGTGGTCGCCGACCACCTGGTAGTCCTCGTGGCCCTTGCCGGCGATGAGGATGACGTCGTCGGGCTGCGCCTCGGCGATGGCCGTGGCGATGGCCTGGGCGCGATCGGTGATGCGGCGCCAGGGGGTCTCGCTGCCTTCGAAGCCCGGGACGACCGCATCGAGGATGGCGTCGGGGTCTTCGTGGCGGGGGTTGTCCGAGGTGGCGATCACCGCGTCCGCAGCCGCAGCCGCGCGGGCCATGAGCGGGCGCTTGCCGGCGTCCCGGTCCCCACCGCAGCCGAAGACGACGACCAGCTCACCCGGCACCAGGGGCCGCAAGGCGGCGACGACCTGGCTGATGGCGTCCGGCGTGTGCGCGTAGTCGACGAGCACGCGGGGCCCCTGCCCTTCCACGCGCTCCAGGCGGCCGGGCGCGCCCTTCGTCGTGGCCCAGCCCGCGGCGATCGAGGCACCGTCCAGGCCCGCCGCCCGGGCGCAGGCTCCGGCGAGCAGGCAGTTGGCGAGGTTGTGGGCGCCGAGCAAGGTCGTCCGCAACGGCACGTCGAGATCCCCGAAGCGCACGGTGCAGGTGATGCCGTCGATGCCGAAGACGGGTGCGTCCGTCGGGGAGACCGCAGCGGCTCCCGGTCGGGCGCTGACCGTGATGGTGTGGGGGTGGTCCTGGGCGTGGCGCGCGACCGCGGCGTCGTCGATGTTCACCACCGCCGCGCAGCCGGGCTTGCCCCAGCGCGCCAGCCACTCCGTGAAGAGCAGCGCCTTGGCGGCCTCGTAGGCCTCCAGGGTGCCGTGGTAGTCCAGGTGGTCGCGGCTGAGGTTGGACCACGCAGCCACGTCGAGCGCGAGGCCCGCCGCCCGGCCCTGCTCCAGCGCGTGGGAGCTCAGCTCCAGCGCGCAGGCGGCCACGCCGTCGTCCCGCATCCGACCCAGCAGCTCGTACAGCGCCGGCCCGTCGGGCGTGGTGTGCGTCGCGTCGACCTGCGTGAAGCCGCCGGGCGTGTCCCAGCCGATGCCGACGGTGCCCAGGGTGCCCGTGCGCAGGCCGGCGGCGCGCAGGATGGACGCGAGCACCGCGACGGTGCTGGTCTTCCCGTTGGTCCCGGTGATGCCGACCGTGCGCAGCGAGTCCGCCGGGTCCCCGTGAAAGGCCGAGGCGATCTGGGCGAGGGCGCGGCGCGGGTCGTCGACCTGCAGGCCGATGACCCCCTCGGGCCACTGCGCCGGCCAGTCGCGCAGCACGACGGCGCTGGCCCCCGCGTCGAAGGCCTTGTCCAGGAAGCGGTGCCCGTCGACCTGCGTGCCCGGGATGGCTGCGAACAGACCACCGGGCACCACCGCGCGCGAGTCCGCGGTCAGCGCGAGCACCTCCGCGTCGGAGGGGCCGCGGCGCTGCTGCACCTCCAGCCGCATCTCGAAGGCCGAGACCATCAACGGGCCGCCTGGTCGCGCCAGCTCAGGGCCAGGCGCACGGTGGTGTCGGCGACCAGGGGCTCGCCGGCTTCGGGGATCTGCGAGGACACCAGACCGGAGCCGTCCAGCTGCACGTCCATTCCCGCCAGCACCTGGACCGCGTCGCGGGCCGAGAGGCCGGTCAGGTCGGGCATCTCGGGCGCCTCGACGTCGAAGTCGAGCACGGGGAGCTCGCGCTCCTCCTCGTCCTCCTCGGCCAACACGATCGGCTCCATCAGCTTCGGGCGGTCGGGCGCCACCCCGAGCTCGCGCAGCGCGTGGGTCATGACCTCCTTGAAGACCGGCCCGGCGACGGTGCCGCCGTAGTGCTTGTTCTTGGGCTCATCGAGCACGACCAGGGTCACG
>JAJDAI010000746.1 GCA_029261955.1 Deltaproteobacteria bacterium
GTCGGTGTGGGGACCCAGGTCCCGCCACTCCGCCATGGCCTGCTCGGGGGCCATCGTGGACGGCGAGCCCACCGCGAGCCCGCGCCGCTCCGAGTTCCGCTCCACGCCCAGCCAGGCGATGCCGAAGTCGGTGAGCTTCCACTCCGGGTCCGAAGCCGGGCCGCCGAAGTTGAGGACGTTGGCGGGCTTGAGGTCCCGGTGGATCACGCCGCGCGCGTGCACGTGAGCCAAGGCCCCGAGCATGCGCACCAGGAAGCCGCGGAGCGCAGGCCAGTGCGGCGCCCGCCAGTCGGCCAGGGTCGTGCCGGCGCCCAGCTCCATGACGAGGTAGGGCGATCCCGCGACGAGCTTGTCGGACTCGCTGGCCGCGGACTCGGGCAGCAGGCCGTACTCGTGGACCCAGACGACACCGGGGTGGTCGAGCGAGGCGACGGCCCGCGCCTCATCCGCGAAGAGCCGCACGAACTGCTCGTCCTTCGCCTTGCGGGCGTCCACGACCTTCACCGCGACGGGCAGATCCAGCTCGGCGTGCCGGCCGCGCCACACCTCGGCCATGCCGCCGCGGGCGAGGGGTTCGAGGAGCTCGAAGGGGGGGAGCGGGAGCATCGCGGAGGGGAGGATCGCCCATCTGGGTGGGGCTTGGCGCGGGGACGCTCCGGTTCGCCCGATCCGGCGCGCCTGTTTCCCCCGTAACCCCGGAACCTCGCTGTTAGACTCCAGGCCTGGAATGCGCCTCCCTGTGACCCGATCCCTCCTCCTGTTGGCCCTCCTCCTCGGCTGCGAGCCGCTCGAGCAGATCTCGCTCGAAGACCGGATCCCGCCGGTCGCCGTGCAGCTCGACATCGCCCCCAATTCGGCGACGCCGGGCGAGCCGCGCTTCGTGGAGATCACCGGCTTCGGCGCGGACTGGGCCGAGGGCCAGGTCAGCGTCGACCTCGGCGCGGACGTGCAGGCCTTCCCCTCGCGGGTCGAAGGCCACTGGATGCGCGTGCAGGTGGTCATCGCCACCGAAGCCGAGCTGGGCCGGCGCGACCTGACCGTGCGCTGGGCCGGCCGCACCGAGATCCTCCGGGATGCCTTCATCGTCGAGCCGGGCGCCTTCACGGTCACCCCGAACCGCGTGTCCCTGGGCGACGCGGTCGAGGTGGAGATCCGCGGCGTGAACACCCAGTTCACCGCCGACCGCACGGTGATCAGCGTCGACGAGGACGTCGAGGTCCTCGAGTGGACCGTGATCGACCCCGAGCGCATCGTCGCCCGCCTGCACGTCTCGGAGCGAGCCAACGTCGGCTACCACGACGTCTGGGTCTACAACCCCGGCGCGCAGGTCTACACGCTCAAGCGCGGGCTGATGGTGGACCGCTCGCGCCGGCACATGAGCATCACGCCCAACGAGGGCGACCAGGGCCAGACCGTGCTGGTGAAGGTGAAGGTCGACGGGGCGAAGCTGGAGCCGAACAGCACGACCATCGACCTGGGCACCGGCGTGCTCACCGAGTGGCTCGAGGTGCTGGACCCCGAGACCTTCGAGGCCGAGCTGCGCCTGGGCAACAACGCCGCAGTGGGTCCGCGGGACGTGGTCGTGCGCTCGACCCCACCCCTCGGCGATCCCGAGAACCGCATCCTCGTCGACGGCTTCACCATCCGTCCGGTCGACGCCAACCCGCTGCGCGCCCGGGTCTCGCTGTCCTTCAGCATCAGCAACGTCTGGAACTACGACAGCTGCGCCTGGAACCGGCGGGTCAGCGCCAGCGCGCTCTTCTACGAGCCCAACGACTTCCCCTGCCCGCCCAGCGGCGCCTCCTCCACCCTGTCGGTCCCGCCGCACTTCGACCTCGCGGGCACCGGCTTCAGCTTCAACCCGGGCGGCTCCACGGACTGCCCGTCCCCGAAGACCTTCGACGCCGGCCCCGAGGTCTGGTTCGTGGGCGAGCAGAACGTGATCAGCCTGGAGCGCTTCGTCACCGACTTCACGGGGCGCGTCAGCTACCGCGCGCTGAACCTGTCGGTGGACGACTACATCACCGACGCGATCTACGACCTGGAGACCGCGGGCGGGGACCTGGGCTTCTCGGAGCTGCCCTCGTGGAAGATCGAGGACGCGCTCTTCACGCTGCCCGTCGTCTACGACCAGACCGAGCCTGACTACTGCGGCCTGGTGCACCCCATCGACGAGCCGCTGGACGTCGTCTGGGACGCGGCGGGGACCTACGACCAGGCGGAGATGTACCTCTACATGATGGGCCCGGCCCAGGATGACGGCGTGCCGATCATGATGGTCTACCCCTGGGACGACGGGGAGTTCACCTACGAGCCCGAGGTGCTGGACTTCTTCACCGACGGCGGCGTCGTGCTGCTCCAGTCGGCCTTCCGGCAGAACCGCTTCGACGTGCCCGAGTCGGAGTTCGTGAACGCGGGCTTCGCCAACAGCGCGATCCTGTTCCGCGGAGCCTTCGAACTGGAGTGATTCCGGGGGGCTCGGGTTCTCAAGGATCCAAGGACCGCAGCACCGAGATGGGCCCCGAGGCCCCCTCCGGATAGCCGTACGAGTCCTCCCAGTGCGGGATCGGCAAGGTCGCGAAGTCGTTCACCCGCGGGTGCTGCAGGTGCACCCCGAAGCAGGTCTCGTCGAACCACGAGCCCCCGATCGAGGCGTTCAGGTAGTCCGTGGTCAGGTCGGTGATCA
>JAJDAI010000747.1 GCA_029261955.1 Deltaproteobacteria bacterium
TGGCGTGAGGTGTTCGGCTGCACGGTCTGAGCCTACTCCCTGCGTGAAGCAGGTGGCTCAGGGGCGACTCGAGCCGCCGCGCTCACTCCGGCAGCGGCCGTGACTCCCCGGGACCCGCTCCCCGTCGCACCGCCCGCACGCGGAACTTCCCCTTCTTGATCCGCGCGCCGTCCAGGCCTTCCTGGGCCCGGCGCGCGTGCTCGGTGCGTACGGCGACCCAGGTGCGCCGCTCGCCGAGCACGATCTTGCCGACCTCGGCACCTTCAAGCCCCACGGCCTGGGTCAGGGCTCCGAGCACATCGCCCGCCCGCAGCTTGTCCCGCCGTCCCCCGAACACGACCAGCGTCGTCCACTCCGAGGACCACCGCTCCAGGGGCCCGTCGTCGGCGGGTCCGGGCTGGGTTCGGGGGAGGGGAGAGCCGAGGAACTGGTCGACGGCCGCCAGGCGGCGCAGCTCCTTGCCGTCGCCCGCGACCAGCGTCACGGCCTCGCCCGTCGCCTCTGCGCGGGCCGTCCGGCCGACGCGGTGCAAGTGCACCGCCGGGTCGGGGGAGATCTCGTAGCAGACGACGAGGCCGATCCCCTCTACGTCGAGGCCGCGGGCGGCGACGTTGGTGGCGACCAGAATGCGGGCCGTCCCGTTGCGGAAGCGCACGAGGACTTCGTCGCGGTCGCGCTGCTCGAGCTCGCCGTGCAGGGCGAGGGCCGCTGCGCCGCGGGCCTGAAGCAAGGACGTCACTTCCTTGCACTGGGCGCGCGTCTCGCAGAACACGAGCGTCGGCACCGGCTCCCGCTCCCGAAGGACCCCGCAGAGGGCGTCGGGGCGCTCGTCCCAGCCGCACAAGACCGCGCTCTGCCGCAGGAGGTCGGGGTCCACGCGGTCGCCGCTGCCGACGGTGATCGGGTCGTTCTGGATCCGGCCGCTCAGCTCCGACATCTGGGGCGGCCACGTGGCCGAAAACAACAGGGTCTGGCGCTCGCGGGGCAGCCGCTCGAGGATGGCGAGGACCTCCTCCTCGAAGCCCATGTCGAGCATGCGGTCGGCCTCGTCCAGGACGAGCGTCGCGAGGCCGGCGGGGTCGATGCGTCCCAGCTCGAGCTGCTGGAGAACTCGCCCCGGGGTGCCCACCACGACGTGTGCCCCGGCCTCGAGAGCCGCCCGCTGGTCGCGCGACGGACTGCCTCCGGTGACACGAAGCACCCGCACGCCCGGCATCCCCACCGCCAGTGCACGCAGCGCGACGGTGATCTGCTCCGCGAGCTCCCGGGTGGGGCCGAGGACGAGGGCCTGCGGGGTCCGGCGGGCGACGTCGAGCTTGTTCAGGAGGGCGAGCCCGAAGACCGCGGTCTTGCCGGTCCCGGTGCGCGCCAAGCCCACGACGTCGAGGCCGGAGAGGGCGGGCGGCAGCGCCTCCTGCTGGATGTCCGTCGGCTCGGTCCAGCCGAGGCGGTCGACACCGACGAGGAGCTCGGGACGCAGGTCGAGGGTCTGAAACGCGGTCATGCGTGGCTTATGGCATGGGCGCCGCGGGCGCGCTCACCCTTCGCCCGGACGATCCAGGGTGACGTCGTGTGCGGCGCGCCGGCCTGCCTCCAAGCCCACGGTCAGGTGTCGGCCGCTGCGCAGCTTCAGCGTCGACGAGCAGGCCTGCGGGCCGGCATGCCGCTCGATCGGGGCGAGGGCGCCGAGGCGTTGCTTCTCCTCGTCGCCCAGCGAGCGCAGGTGGGCCACGACGGCCTCGGCGGCGCCGACGCGGACGTTGTCGGGCCGACGTGTGTCGTGGGCCGCACCGCGGGTCGCCGAGAGCCACTTCGACCGGGGCACGAGCCAGTCCCAGAGAGGGGGGACTGCGAGGCGATCCGCCGCCCGACCCAACAGAAGGATGCGGCGTTCGCGCTCCCCCTCCGGGGAGTAGACGAGGCAGGCGCCGCCTCGTGCACGTTGGCCGACCGCGCCGGCGCGAGGAGCTTGCGGACCTTGCCCACGGGATCGCGCGCCCTGGTCTCCTCGAAGCGGGTCCCCAACTCAGGGCGCGACGACTGCGACCGCGCTCGACAGCCGGCGTCCACCGCGGACATTCTGTGGTGCCGGCTGCTGGCCCGATGGCGGGGCGAAGGAGAGCTTGCGATGAACCCTCGTTTCGCGGGCTGGGTCCCGATCGCGCTGCTCCTGTCCGCCTGCGCGGCGGCGACCGACCCCGAGCCCGAGCAGTGTCCGACCGACAACGACGTGTTCGGGCTGGAGTGCGAACCCGCGGTCCCCGCCTGTGAGCCCGGACTGGAGCCGCGGTCGGCCGAGTCGCATCAAGGCAGCTTCGGGAGCCTGGGTGACGATGGCGGGTGTCAGTCCGAGTGGCCGGACCCCTACCTGGCGGAGTGCACAGAGCCGCTGCCGGACGGAATCCCCGACCTGCGCGGCCTGTGGGCGGACGACGGGCACGTCGAGCGGGTCGAGCAGTGCGGGAACGTCGTGATCATGGTGGGCGACACCTACACGCACGGCGGCTACGCGACCGGCCTCGCAGAAGACGGCGTGAACGACTTCGCTGGCGACGGAACCTGCTCGAGCCCCATCTCCGTGGCCCTGGTCTACGAGGCGAACGAGCTGCAGTTCCGGCTGGGCGGCGAGTCACCGATCGTCACCCGCAGCCTGGAGGTGGCGGCGGACGGTGAAGACGAGCTGGTCTGGCGCTTCGGACTGGGGCTGCCCGAGGTCGCGCGGATGAGGCGGCACTGCGCCTTGGAGGACGTACCGGCTACGGCGGGCACGGGTCTGCCGGATCGGTAGTGGGGGAGCGGGGCGGGGGTCGAGCCCCTTTCCGGTCGAGGGCCAAGACGTCCGAAAGAGGCGGTTCCAGAACGAGCAAACCCCCGGGGTCCTTGGACTCCGAGGGCTTGCTTGATTGGTACTCCCAAGGGGAATCGAACCCCTGTCTCCGGCGTGAGAGGCCAGCGTCCTAACCGCTAGACGATGGGAGCAAAAACCGTGGACGTGATGGTTGAGGCGGTAGGATTCGAACCTACAACCGCCTGATTCAGAGTCAGGTGATCTGCCAATTGATCTACGCCTCAGAAAGAACATGCCCGCAGGCAGGAAACAGGATCTACAGCCCTCGTTTTCCGGTGTCAAGCCCTCGGCGCTCCTGCGACCCATCGTTGAGTCGTATGGGCCACACCTCCCCTGTTTTCTGAGAGGTGCAGGCGGGCCAGGAGGCCGTGGGCCGCGCGCCTGAGCGAGTCCTCTCGCCAGCGGCTCCATGCACGGGCCAGCTCCGTGCGGCGGCCCCCCGTGCAGCGCTCCAGGGCGGCCAGGCCCGCCAGCTCGTCCGAGGCGCCCGCGCCGCTGCGCGCCAGGCTCAGCCACATCTGCGCGGCCGAGAACCAGCGGCCGCCCGCCTCGAGCTGCTGGGCCACGCGCCGTCCGTCCGACCGCTGCCCCAGGCGCGAGCGCAGCGCCGCCGCCTCCAGGGCCAGGCCCGGCAGCCCGCGCAGCCCGCGCGGCGCCGGGATCCCATTTGCTTCCACGGGCGCCCCCGCCCGCAGCAGCCCGTCCGCCACCTGGAGCCGGATGCACGCGTCGAACCAGCCGCCCACGCGCGCCTCCTTCAGGGCCACCAGCGCCAGCTCCGCGTCGCCGATCGCCGCCCCGCGCACAACCCGCAACCGGCAGCGCTGCGACAGGGCCGCCGCCACCAGCGCGGCGTTGCTGTCCTGACGCGCCACCCGAAGCGCCCCGTCCACCAGCCGCTGCGCGTGCCCCTGCTCCCCCCGAACGCGGGCGCACCAGGCGAGCCCCAGCGTCGCCCACGGCGCGCCGTCTCCCCGGGCCAGTCCCCCCAGGATCTCCTCGAAAGCCACCAGGTCCCCCTGCGCCTGCGCGCTCAGCGCGAGCCCGGCCAGCAGCAGGCGACGCTCCGGCTCGTCTCCCTGAGCGGGTAGGGCGACCAGGGCCTCCTCCAGAAGCGCCCGCGCCCGCGAGGGCGTGCCGCCGAGCAGCTCGATCAGCCCCTCACAGCCACACAGCCAGGGGAGATCCCGCGCGACCGCCGAGCGCCGCGCCCGGCGCAGCACCGGACGCGCCCAGGCCGGCCGGCCGAGCCGCAGGCCCAGGACCACGGCCATCGCCGCCCCCAGCGTCGCCAGGGGGCGCCCCGGTCCCGGCACCGCCAGGCGACGGAGCAGCGCGCGCCCCCCCAGCGGAAGCCCGCGCGGCGTCAGCCGCGACCACAGCAGCCGGAGCCATCGAGGAGCCCGCGCCCCCTCGTCGGCGCCCGCCTCCAGCGCCTCGAAGCGCCACCGCCGCCCGGTCTTCCGGAGCAGGCCGTGGAGCGCCGCGTGCCGCAGACCCTCGACCACCAGCCGGGGAGACAGGCGGCCCCGCTCTCGCAGCCAGGCCGCGAGCACGTCGGCACCGACCACCTCGCCGCCGAGGCTCCGCTCGACGAACTCCCCCAGCTGCGCCTCCCCGAACTCGCCCAGCGTGATCGTCTCCAGCCGCGCACCGGCCGCGCGCCGCAGGGCCCGCCGAAGGGTCGTCGCCGCCCCCCGGGTCGGCCCGGAGGAGGCCGCGCAGAGCACCAGCAGCACCGGCGCCTTCGACACCGCCCGGCCCAGCTCCTCCAGCGCCGCGCGCGTCGTCTGATCCGCCCGATCGACGTCGTCCAGCAGCACCACCGTCGGCCTGCCCCGCGCCGCGGTGCCCAGGACCGCCGTGCACAGGTCTGAGGACTCGAGCGGCTGCTCCGCCGCGGTGGAGAAGACCCCCGAGTGGCCCGAGCCCAGCAGGTCCCCGAGCGGCACGTAGCTGAGCAGGCCGGTCTCGGTGGGCAGCACCCGACGCAGGACCGCGAGGCGCTCTTCGCGCTCGCCCGGCGCCATGTGCGGGACCTGGCTGCGGAAGTGGGCGAGGGCCTGCACGAGGCCGTCCCCCGGCAGCTCGGACTCCGGGGGCGGGCAGCGCCCGGCCAGCGCCAGGGCGCCGATCGCCCGCAGCGACCGGATCAGCTCCTCGAGCAGGCGCGTGCGCCCATCCCCGGGCTCGCCCCGCACCCAGACCACGCCCCCCCGCCCGCCGGCCGCTCG
>JAJDAI010000748.1 GCA_029261955.1 Deltaproteobacteria bacterium
CCTGAACGCGCAGCGGCCCGGCCCGGCGAAGGAGCAGGTCGACCACGTCCCGGATGATGAGCTTCGGGTCGGTGGGGGTGTCGGCGAGCAGGTCCTTCCGCGGCATCTGCCAGACGTAGCGCTCGCTGTCGAGGGCCCCGCGGGGGGCGGCGCGCTCGATGTGCCCGGCGAACTCCAGGTCCCGCAGGACCGGCGGCAGCGTCGACGAGATCCCGGCCTTCTTGCCGGCGTCGCCGAGGCTGCGCACGGCGTGCGAGGGCAGGGCCTTGCGGAGCGCCGCGGTGGTCTTCGCGCCGTCCCGCAGCTCGTCGAGCACGAGCTCGGCCAGGGGCTCCAGCTCCTCGGGATCGATGCCGGCCTTCTCCCGATCGCGGGCGGTGCGCTTCGCCGAGAGGTACTCCGCGAGGCGCAAGCAGAGCCCCGCTTCCTCCTCCGGAACCAGGTAGATGCAGCCGCGAGCGGCAGGGATCACACGGAGCGCGCCGCTGGCGACCGCCTTGTCGACCTCGGGCCGGCTGAGTCCGGGCGCCCGCGCGCGGAGCGCGACGTAGGCGTCAACCCCGCCGAGCGTGCGCGCCCAACCTGCGGTGCGGCAGGCGGACACGGCGCCCCCCGCGTCGCGGCCGAAGCCGCTGCGGGAGGACCAGAAACGGCGGGCTTGAGCGAGCGTAATCTGAATCATGAAGGTCCTGAGTGAACGGTTGGGGGCTGACCCCAGCAGTTCATTTTGCCCTGCCGACGCCGCCGAAGCAGCCTCCGGCGGCAAGGGAAGGCGGCAAATCGAGTGCGCGGCAGGCCCAGGGTAGAGCGATCTGGAGCTGCGCGAACTGGAAGGTCCGTATCGCGGGGGTCGCATCGGCGACCGGGAGGCCCGACTGGTGGGCAAAGAAACCGGCCACGGCGGCCGCGAGTTCGGGGGCGTGGCCGACGACCTGTTCGGGGGACGGGCCGCCATCCAGGGCGAGCGAGGGGGCCCAGAAGGCGCGGTCCAGCGCGGCGTTTCCGACACGAGCCCAATTCCAGTCGACAAAAATTGCCGAGCCCCCGCGGAGGAAGAGGTTGTCGCCGCGCACGTCGAGGTGAAGAAGCGAGTCGCCGGCGAGCGGAGCCTTCGCTTCGGCTTCGACGAGCACCGGCAGGGCGCCCTTCAGCCAGCGGTCCGTGCAGACGGTGAGGCGGCGGAAGGGCTCGGGGTCCGCCTCGATGCTCGCCCAGCCCGAGAAGGCGCGTGAGTCGAGGGCCGGGACGGCCGCGGGGGGGTCTGCGGCGGCCACTGCGTCGAGTCCGCGGAGCACGGCGTCGACCGCTGCGTCGGTCCAGGGTGGGGCCCGCTCTGCCTCGCCGAGATCCTCGAGCAGGAGCGTCGCGGACTCCGGCTCCCAGGCCATCACGCGGGGGAGGAAGGGCGCCTGGAGCGCGCCGTAGACCCGCCACTCGTCCCGCAGCCAGCCAGCGGTCGCCTCGTCGGTCGCGGCCTTCACGAAGGCGCGGCGGCCGTCGGCGAGCACCAGGCGCTCCCGTGTGGCGGGTGAGAAGCCCCCTGCGGCCGGGATCGACGACGCGACGGCGGCGCCGAGCATCGAGTGGATCCGGTCTCGCAACGTGGGGTCCATGGACTCAGCCTGCAAGAACCACGAGGCCCCCGGCCCGAAGGTCGGGGGCCTCGCTTGTCAGGACGGTCCCTAGCCGCCGATCGAAGATGTCACCAACGTGATGTAGGGCATGAACATCGCCAGGATGACCACGAGCACCACGCCGCCGAGGAAGATGGTCATGGCCGGCTCGATGAGGCTGACCAGCAGGTCCTGCTGCCGGTCGACTTCGGCGCGGAAGACCTCGGCGAGGTTCTCCAGCATCTCGGCCATGCTGCCGGATTCCTCACCGATCACGAGCATGTCGCGGGCGAGCTCCGGCACGTACCAGTACTCCTCCAGCGGGGCGCTCATGCGGCCGCCGTTCTCCACGCTCTTCTCCATGGCGATCACGGCCTGTTCGATGGCCATGTTGTCCACGGTCGCGCGGGAGAGGCGCAGGCTCTCGAGCACCGGCACGCCGGTGCGCAGCAGCGCCGACAGCGTCTTGGCGAACCGGGCCATGGCCGCGGTGGTCACCATGCCGCCGATGAAGGGCATGCGGATCTTGAGGAAGTCGATGAGGTAGGACTTCGAAGTCATCGAGCGGTAGACCGCGAAGGCGAGCAGCGCGATGACGCCGACGACGACGACCAGACCCGTGCCGGAGCGGACCAGGTCCGAGGCCGCGAAGACGATGTCGGAGAGCCAGGGCATCTCCGGGCGCGGCTTCTCGCCGCTGTCCGTCATCAGGGCCAGGAACTTCGGCGCGACCCAGATGAGGATGAAGAGCAGCAGCGCCATGCCGCCCGTCACCGTCATGATCGGGAAGAACATCGCGTTGGTGACCTTGCCGCTGACGTGGGCATCGTGGTCGAGGCTCTCCGCGAGGTAGCGGAGGTTCTGGCTGAGCTCGCCGGACTTCTCTCCCGCGCGGCAGAGCGGCACGACGATCGGGGGCAGGCCCGCGCCGTGGGTCTGCATGGCGGTGGAGAAGGCGCCGCCCGCTTCGACGTCGGTCGTGACCGACGCGAGCAGGTTCTTGAGGCCGCCGCCGCTCGTGCGTCGCCCGAGGATCTTGAGGGCCCGGACCACGGGGATGCCCGCATCGAGCAGGACCGCCAGCTGCCGGCAGAACGTGGCGACGCCACGCACGCTGAAGCGGGGTTGGAAGAAGGAGCCGCCCCGGGGCTCGATCTCGTTCGATTGGGCGTTGGTCTGTACTTCGGTCGCCATGAGCGAATGCTCCTCCTCAGATCGCGGGTCCTCCCCCGAGGCGACCGCGAAGATTTGCCGCGCCAGTCCTTCCCAGACGGCGCGGTCAGGTTATTGCAGGCTCCCACTCATTGGTAGAGGACTCGCACGAACTCTTGCAGGGTCGTGTCCCCCGCTTCCACGAGCGAGCGCCCCCGCTCCACGAGCGTCTCCATGCCGCCCTCGATGGCCATGGCGCGGATGTCGGCTTCGGGCGCCCGCTCCGTGATCGAGTGACGCATGGCCTCCGTCACCTGGAGGATCTCGAAGATCGCCGTGCGGCCGGAATAGCCCGTGCCGTAGCACTGGTCGCATCCCTTGCCTTCGTGGAAGACGAGCGCCGGGGCCTTGCGGGCGCGCTTGCGCTTGGGCTTCTCCCCCTCGGCCACCGGCTCGGGCTCGGGCTCGGGGGTGGGGCCGAAGCCCGCCTGGAGCACGACCGCCTCGTCGGGCGTCGCCTCGTGCTTGCAGTTGGGGCAGATGGTGCGGACCAGGCGCTGCGCGATGACGCCCACGAGCGAGGTCGCCAGCAGGAACGGCGGGATGTTGAAGTTGTAGAGCGTGGTGACGGCGCCCGGCGCCGAGTTGGCGTGGATGGTCGAGAAGACCAGCAGGCCCGTCAGGGACGAGCGCACCGCGACCTTGGCCGTCTCCTCGTCCCGCACCTCGCCCACCATGATGATGTTCGGGTCCTGCCGCAGCAGGGCGCGCAGGCCGGCGCCGAAGTCGAGGCCGCTCTTGTAGTTGACGTGGACCTGCGAGACGTCCGGGAGCTCGATCTCGACCGGGTCCTCGATCGTCATGATGTTCTTCTGGTGCGCGTCGATCTCGCCCAGGGACGCGTACAGCGTGGTCGTCTTGCCCGAGCCCACCGGTCCGCAGGCCAGCACGATGCCGTGGCTGCGCTTGGTGAAGTCGATGACCTTCGCCTGGTCCTGCTCGGTGAGCCCCAGCGACGAGATGCTCGGGATCTCCTTGCTCGCCGCGGTGATGCGGATGGACATGCGCTCGCCGCGCGAGGTCGGGACCGTCGCGATGCGGAAGTCGAAGGGCTCGC
>JAJDAI010000749.1 GCA_029261955.1 Deltaproteobacteria bacterium
GTCGCCAGCCCCGAGCCCGTCGCGCGGTCCGGCAGGGGCTGGCTGAAGCGGATCTGCGTCGTCTGGCCGAGCTCGTCGAAGAGCAGGTCGTGGCCCTCGTCCAGGAAGTCCTCCTGGAAGACGACGAGGTCGTACTCGGCGACGCGCTGCCCGATGGGCGGCATGCGGGCGAGCGTGTCGTCCCCGGTCACGCCGGGCGGCAGGCCGTGCACGTTGTAGGTGAGCAGGCGGAACGAGCCGGTCCTGGGCTCGTCGTCGACGGGGGGACAACCGAGGCAGGTCATCAGCAGGAGCGGGATCAGCCAGCGCATCGGCGAAAGCTAGCAGGCCGGCCCCTGCTGCGGTCGCTGCGTGCGATCCTCGCGCATGCACCTCCTCGTGACTGGCGGCGTGCGCAGCGGCAAGAGCCGCTTCGCGCAGGAACAAGCGGAACAGCTGGCGGATCGGCGCGTCTTCCTGGCCACGGGCCGGGCCTGGGACGACGAGATGGGCGAGCGCATCAAGCGCCACCAGGACGATCGCGATGCCAGCTGGCAGACCATCGAGGAGCCGATCCGCGTCTGGGAGCACCTCGATCAGCCCGGCTCCGTGGTCCTGCTGGACTGCCTGACGATGTGGCTCACCAACATCCTGCTGGAAGAGATCGAGCTCGAACCCGCGATTGTTTCACTGGAGGAAGCCCTGGCGGCAGCTGGCAACCCCGTGGTCCTGGTGACCAACGAGGTGGGTTGGGGCATCGTGCCGCAGAACGCGCTGGCGCGGCGCTTTCGGGACGAGGCGGGGCGTCTCAGCCAGCGATTGGCGCGGAGCTGTGATCGCGTCGTGCTGGTGGCCGCCGGGCTGCCACTCGAGCTGAAGGGGAGTGAGCCATGAGCGACACCTGGGACTGGATCATCGTGGGCTCGGGCTTCGGGGGCTCTGTGTCCGCGCTTCGGCTGGCCGAGAAGGGCTACCGGGTCCTCGTCATCGAGAAGGGCCGTCGCTTCGCGAAGGAGGACTTCCCCAAGACCAACTGGGACGCGAAGCGCTGGTACTGGGCGCCGCAGGCGGGGCTCAAGGGCCTCTTCCAGATGAGCTTCTTCCGCCACGTCACCGTGCTGCACGGGGTCGGCGTCGGCGGCGGCTCCCTGGTCTACGCGAACACCTTGCCCACGCCCTCGGACGGCTTCTTCGAGGCCGAGGGCTTTGCTGGACTCGGCGACATGAAGGCCGAGCTTGCGCCGCACTACGACACCGCGCTGCGCATGCTCGGCGCCGCGAAGTACCCCCGCGTGACCCGCGGCGACGAGGTCCTGCGCGAGATCGCCCAGGAGATGGGCCGCGAGGAGCACTTCGAGGCCACCCGCGTCGCCGTCTACTTCAACGAGGGCAAGGAAGGCGAGGAGGTCGACGACCCCTACTTCGATGGCAAGGGCCCCCGCCGCCACGGCTGCACGCACTGCGGCGCCTGCATGACGGGCTGCCGCATCGGCGCCAAGAACACCCTCGACCGCAACTACCTGCACCTCGCGGAGGGGCTGGGCGTCCAGATCCGGCCCGAGACCGAGGTCGTCGCGCTGCGCGCTCACGAGGGCGGCTACCAGCTCGAGACGAAGGGCTCCTTCTCGGGTGAACGAGGCACGCTGAAGGCGAAGCGCGTGGTGCTGGCTGGTGGTGTCTTGGGCACCCTGCCCCTGCTCCTGCACATGAAGGAGGAGACCGACGGGCTGCCTGATCTGAGCGAGCGCCTCGGCGACTTCGTGCGCACCAACAACGAGGCCCTGCTCGGCGTCGTGGTGCCCGACAAGGACGCGCGCTTCAGCGACGGCGTGGCCATCACGTCCATCCTGCACACCGACGAGCACAGCCACATCGAGCCCGTGCGCTACGGCGAGGGCTCCGGCTTCTTCCGCACCATGGTGGTGCCCTACGCGCCCGGCAGCTGGCTCGGAGCGCGCGTCTGGGGTGCCTTCATGCAGTTCCTGAAGCAACCGGTCCAGTGGTCGAAGGCCCTGACGGTCGGGGACTTCGCGCGCCAGAGCCAGATCCTGCTCTACATGCGCACCCTGGAGGAGACGCTGTCCGTGCGGCTCGGGCGCAGCGCCTGGACGGCCTACCGCAAGGCCCTGGTCACCCACCTGGACGACCCCAGCTGCGCGCCGAAGGCCTACCTGCCCGAAGCCACCGAGCTCGCCGAGGCCTTCGCCCAGAAGACCGGCGGCGTCGCCATGAACCTCTTCCCCGAGCTGCTGCTCGCCACGCCCACCACAGCCCACATCCTGGGCGGGGCGCGGGTGGCCACGAACCGGGACGAGGGCGTCGTGGACGCAAAGCACGAGGTCTACGGCTACCCCGGCCTCTTCGTCATCGACGGCAGCGCGGTGCCCGCCAACCCGGGCGTGAACCCGTCGCTGACGATCACCGCGATGGCGGAGCTGGCGATGTCCCGGGTGGAGCCCGCTTGAGCGGCCCCCGCGGGGGCTACATCGCGGTCCAGCCGCCGTCGACCATGAGGATGTGCCCGGTCGTGTAGCTCGCGCCGGGCCCGGCCAGGTAGATGACGGCGCCGGCCATCTCGCTGACGTTTCCGGCGCGGCCCAGGGCCGTCTTCTGGCGGATGACGACGCCCGCCTCGGGGGAGTCGAGCGTGTGCGCGGTCATCTCGGTGCGCACGTAGCCCGGCCCGATGGCGTTCACGAGGATGCCGTGCTGCGCCCACTCCACGGCCCAGGTCCGCGTGAGCTGGACCACGGCGCCCTTCGTCGCGGCGTAGGGCGCGGACATGGGGTCGGCGACGACGCCCGCGAAGCTCGCGAGGTTGATGACGCGGCCCTTGATTCCCTCGTCGATCCAGCGCTTCGCCACGTCGCGCGTCAGGCGGAAGAGCGCGCCGAGGTTCAGATCGACCATCTTGTCGAAGGCGTCGTCGGGGTAGTCCTCGGCCGCGATGCGGTCGCTCACGCCCGCGTTGTTCACCAGGATGTCGACGGGGCCGACCTCGGCCCAGACCTGGTCGAGTAGCGGCTTGAGCCCGTCGCGCTTCGTGATGTCGCAGACGTAGCCGGTCGCGTCGATGCCCTCGGCCTTCAGCCGCGCCTCGGCGCTCGCGCAGGTCTCGGGGTTCAACTCGGCGAAGGCGATCTTCGCGCCCCAGGCACCGAGGCCCTCCGCGATGGCGTAGCCGATGCCGCGGCCCGCGCCGGTGATCAGGGCGACCTTGCCGTGCAGGTCGAAGAAGGAACGGTACTGCTCTGCGCTCATGGGTCCTCCAGGGGTCGGCGATTCTGGCAGATCTTCTTTTGCGGGGGGAGGGGGTCAGGACATCGGT
>JAJDAI010000750.1 GCA_029261955.1 Deltaproteobacteria bacterium
AGCCCGAGGCGCGCGCCGCCTGGTCCCGCCTGAAGCTGGAGGGGGCGCCCGAGCGCCGCAAGCTCGCGGTCTTCGTGCTGCTCGACACCCTCGCCGCGAAGCACAGCTCCGGCTGGGGCGCGCAGGCCAGGACGACGCCCAACCTCGAGCGCATCGGCCGGGACGGCCTCGTCTTCCAGCGCGCCCTCGCCCCGTCCCCCTGGACGCTGTCGTCCATCGCGTCCTACCTGACGGGCCTGCCCCCGGAGGTCCACGCCGCCGGTCAGGCTCGGGGGCGCGACCACTGGAACCGCCGCCGGGTCGAGCCGGCGGTCCAGACCCTGGCCGAGCGCCTGCGCGACGCCGGCTGGGACACGCGGGCCTGGATCAACAACCCCTTCCTGGCGCCGCGCAACAGCGGGCTGGACCAGGGCTTCCGGCAGTACGTGGACTACGCGACCCGGGCCTCGATGCACGCCGGCTCGCCGGCCATCGAGGGCGCCATCGCCGAGCTGGGCCGCGAGGGCTCCGCCGACCGCCTGCTCTTCGTGCACCTGCTGGATCCCCACGGTCCCTACCTGCCCGACGCGGAGGCGCGAGCGGCCTTCGTCGACCCGGACTACGACGGGCAGTTCGCGGCGGGCCTCGAGGATGGCGTCTACCAGGAGGTCGTGCGCCAGAAGCGCGAGCTGAGCGAGGCCGACAAGGCGCACCTCGAGCAGCTGCACCACGCCGTGATCTCCTGGGTCGACGAGCAGGTGGGCCGGCTCTGGGACGCCGCGGGCGCGACGGACGACGAGCTGCTCTTCGTCGTCACCTCGGACCACGGGGAGGAGTTCTGGGACCACGGGCTCTTCGAGCACGGGCACGGGCTCTACGACGAGCTGATCCACGTGCCCCTGGTCGTGGCGCAGGGCGGCAGGACCGGGGTGGTCGACGGCGCGGTGGAGGCCCTGGGCGTCGCAGGCTCGCTGCTGGACTTCGCAGGCCTGGAGCACCCCTTTCCCACTCTGGGCCGTGAGGCCGAGGGGCCCGTGCACTTCGGGCAGCCGCTCTACGGCAAGGCCCAGCGCGGGGTCGAGTGGAAGGACTGGAAGTACGTGCTGCGGCACGAGCACGCCGGCAAGGATCACCGGCGGGCGCACGACAGCGACCCCGTGCACCGACTGCATTGGATCCCCGGCGATGCCGACGAGTCCAAGAACCTGGCCGCCGAGCAGCCCGAACGCGCCCGGATCCTGCACGAACTGGTCGTGCGTCGCGCCCTCGATGGCCGCCCCGGTGCCTGGTTCGTCTTCGCGCGCCCGGAGCAGCGGGTGAGCCTGAGCTTCCGGGAGGAGCGCGTCGGTTGGAGTCAGGACGTCTACGACTTCCCCTGGCCGGGGAACGACGGGGATCTGGGGGTCGAGCGCCGTCAGGGCGCATCCCACGGCGATCTGGAGCTCCAGATCGAGGAGGGTCCCGTGCTCGTGATCTTCGAGCCGGCAGGGGAGGGCGGCCCCGTGGTCCTGGACTCGGATGCCGAGGTCTTCGCCGGCGAGCTGCTGCCCCCGGGCCAGTCCCCGCTGCCCGAGACGCGCACGACGCCAGACGCGCTCATGGCGCAGATCCGCGAGCTGATGGCCTCCGAGGGACCCTTCGTGCAGGTCGGCCGCCTGCCCGGCGTTCCCCGCGGCGCCGCGCCGGTGGCGGCGGGTCCGTCCGATGCGGATCTGGAGGCGCTGAAGGCCTTGGGCTACGTGGAGTAGGGGGGGCTCAGCCCGCGCTGCAGAGCTCCCTCGCCTGCTGGTCGACGGGGAGGCCGATGCCGAACTGCCCGAACGCGAAGGGCAGCGCCCAGGTCCGCAGGTAGGGCATCTTCAGGATGGCCTCGAGGGCCGGGCTTCGGCTCTCGAACGCGATGGGGAACAGCTCCTCAGCCGACAGCGTCTCCTCCTGCCGCCAGCTGTCGCCGGCCAGGAACGCGCAGCCCCCCTCCTCGATCGCCGCGTCCAGGGCTTCGTCCATCCAGGCCCAGTCGGGCTCCAGGGGCCAGCGCTCCGCCGTCAGGATGCGCCGGCTGTTGCGCGCGGTGATCGCGGCCCCCACCGCGGCGCATCGGCCGTAGGCCATGCCGCCTGCTTCCTGGAGGGTGGCGTAGTCCTGAGCGGTGCCGGCGCCTGCGAGGAGCTCCGCCAGGGCCAGCACGCCGAGGCGCATTCGAGTCGCGTCCTGCTTCGAGACCGGGCTCCATGCACCCGCGTCCAGCAGCCCCCGCCCCACGGCGGCCTCGTAGCCCTTGCGCTCGATGGTGAGGACCGACACCGCGAAGACGGGCGACATCGAGTCCTCGTCGGTCGCCAGGATCCGCGCCAGCGCGCGGACGTCGTGCAGCGCCGGCAGCACCTCGCCGCTGCGCAGCCCCTCCGCGATGCGGGCCTTCGCGGCCTTCTGCAGGGCCAGCTCGGTGGGGTGGCTGGAGGTCGGCAGGTAGAGGCTGGCTCCGCTCGCCACGTGCCGCCCGAAGGCCCCGGAGCTGCGGGTGTCCAGGTGGTCGTAGTCCGCCAGCTGCGCCAGGAAGGAGAGGTCTCCGCGAGGCGCCTGCTCCGGGTCGTTCAGCCAGGCGTCGCGGTGCGGTCCGTCCCTCTTCCGGGGCTCCGCCCAGGCGGGCACCCGATCCGCGGGCGCGAGGAAATCCACCCCGATCAATGGATTCAGCACCTCCCCCGCGTCCCGCAGCCGCTCCGTCGGCGGGAACAGGCCCAATTCGCGCAGCGCGTGCTGGCTCTCGATCAGGCAGGAGACCTGCTCCTGGGTCAGCCGCTTCGTCGCTGCCTGCCGCTCGCCCAGCCAGCCCAGGGCGACCGCGATCCCCACGATCCCCACGGCGGTCCCCACCAGCGTCCTGCGAACCCTTTGCGCATCCATCGCGACCCCCAGAACCGCAGCCTACCCCCAGTCCCGAGTTCGCCCGCGGACCTCTCTGGTACATTCCGGCCGCGAACCGGGAGACCCAGATGCAACGCCTCACCCTCACGCAGCACATCCGCCAGGCTCAGCTCCGCCACCCTGGCGCCCAAGGCGAGCTCAGCTCGCTCCTCACCCAGATCGGCGTCGCCGGCAAGGTGATCTCCAGCAAGGTCAACTCGGCCGGGCTCATCGACGTGCTGGGCAGCACCGGTGTGATCAACGTGCAGGGCGAGGTGGTCCAGAAGCTGGACGAGGTCGCTGAGGAGACGATGCAGGACATCGTCGGCCGATCGGGCCACGTCTGCGCGCTGCTGAGCGAAGAGCGCAAGTCGATCATGGAGATCGGCGAGGCCTGGCGCGGCGAGTACATCGTCTCCTACGACCCGCTGGACGGCAGCTCGAACATCGACGCCAACGTCAGCATCGGCACGATCTTCGGCATCTACCGCAAGAAGTCGAAGGACCCCGAGGTCACCCGCGCCGACTGGATGCGCCCGGGCCACGAGCAGGTCGCGGCGGGCTACATCCTCTACGGATCGTCGACCGTCTTCGTCTACGCCGCCGGCGACGGCGTGCACTGCTTCACGCTGGATCCCGCCGTCGGCGAGTACATCCTGTCGCAGGAGAACATCCGCCTGACCGGCGCCTGCAAGCAGCTCAGCATCAACGCCTGCAACGCGCCCTACTGGGATCCGTGGGTCCACGACTGGATCGGCGAGATCATGAAGCGCAACGACCAGGACAAGCGGCGCGTCAGCGGCCGGCACATCGGCAGCCTCGTCGCGGACTTCCACCGGAACCTCGTCTACGGCGGCGTCTTCGCCTACCCGGCCGACCGGCGCTCGCCGCGCGGCAAGCTCCGCCTGCTCTACGAGGCCGCCCCCCTGGCGATGATCGTCGAGGAGGCCGGCGGCGCCGCGTCCTCGGGCCACGGCCGGATCCTGGACATCGTCCCGGACGAGCTGCACCACCGCACCTCGCTGGTCATCGGCACGAAGGCCGAGGTCGAGCTCGCCGAGAAGTGCGTGCGCGACCAGGTGAAGGAGCCGGCGAAGGGCTGAATCGGGCACCCCGGGACCGGGGCGCGCACAGCGGCGTCGCTATACTCCGGCACGGCTCGGATCGCCGATCCGCGCTCACCCCGGGAGACCGCCCCCCTTGTCGACGAACCTGCCCTTCTACCTGGGCCAGTACCAGGTCGTCTCCGAGCTCGGGGCAGGTGGTTTTGCGACCGTCTTCAAGGCGATCGTGCAGGGGGAGCTGGGCTTCGAGCGGCCGGTCGCGCTGAAGGTCCTGCACGCCCACGTCACGAAGGGCGACCCGGAGATCGTCAAGATGCTCGCCGACGAGGCGCGGCTCATGGCGATGATGCAGCACCCCAACATCGTCTACGTGCAGTGGTTCGGGCAGCTGGACCACCCGGACGAGGGCCGCGTCTTCGCGATGCTGATGGAGTTCGTGCAGGGCCGGACGCTGCGCAGCCTGCTCGAGGAGGGGCGGCGCGACGACAAGCCGCTGCCGCTGTCGGTCGTGCTGGACGTCTACATCGACGTCGCCCGCGCCCTGGCCTTCGCGCACACGCTCAAGGACGCCTTTGGCGTCTCCCTCGCCCTGGTGCACCGGGATCTCAAGCCCGACAACGTGATGGTCAGCGCCCAGGGGGTGGTGAAGCTGCTGGACTTCGGCATCGCCAAGGCCACCGGCCGGCTCGCCTCGAAGACGGCGACGGACATGGTGCGGGGCACCGTCCAGTACATGTCCCCCGAGCAGGTCAAGGGCAGTGAGGGCCTGGACTTCCGCAGCGACCTCTTCAGCTTCGGGTCGATGCTCTACGAGGCGGTGACGGGCCAGCGCCTGATCGATGCGGAGACCGTGATCTCGGCGCTGCACCAGGTCGCGAGCTTCCAGTCGGACGAGGCCCTGGTCGCCATCGGTCGGGACGCGCCGGGGCTGGCCCACGTCTTCGAGAAGCTGCTGGACTCGGACCCCGACAAGCGCTTCGCGACGACGGATCAGCTGGTGCAGGAGCTGGAGCAGGTCCGCCGGTCCATCGACAGCCCGGTCTCGACCTCGACCTTCCTGCGGGAGCGCGTCTCGCCCTTGGGCGACACCGCGGCCGTGCCCACGCCCGCGCAGCCCGGCTCGCCCAGCGGCACCGAGGACACCGTCGCCATCGACAGCAGCGAGCAGGGCCGCGCGTCGGGCGCCGCCGCGGCCCAGCCCGAGGGCGAGCCCTGGGGCGAGCTGATCGACCAGAGCACGCCGCCTCCGGAGGTGCCGCCCACGGCCGCGATGCCGGTCGACCGGGCGCGTCCGCCGCAGGCCGCGCCCCCCCCGTCGCGGCCCGAGCCCGACGACACGCTCCCACTGGACAGCACCGGGTCGCCCGCCGCCTTCGCCAGCGGGGCCTTCCCCGCGCCCGGCCGCAGCTGGCTGCCCTGGGTCGCCGCGCCGCTGGTGCTCATCCTGGGGGCGGTGCTCGGCTACGTGGTCTTCCGCGTCCTGGAACAGCAGCCGATGGATGAGCTCGCGGTGGCCGAGGCGGATCTCGATCTGGCGCCCGCCGACCTGGCCCTCGCCGACGCCGGGGAGGCGATCGAGGCCGAACCCGCCGATGCTGTCGAAGCTGTCGACGCCGAGCCCGAAGGGGACGAGCCCGTGCTCGCCGCCCTGGAGGAGCCCGAAGCCGTCGACGCCGAGCCCGAAGAGGACGAGCCCGTGCTCGCCGCCCTCGACGAGCCCGAAGCCGAAGAAGCCGAAGAAGCCGAGCCCCGCGCCGGCAGCTCGACCCGCCGGGACGACGCGCGCCGCCTGGAGCTGCTGTCGGGGGGCAAGATCGGGTTGGCCGGAGGCTCCGCCGTCGAGCCCAGCCCCGAGGCCGAGCCGAGCGCCCAGGCCGTCACCGAACCCGGCCGCCTGCGCCTCTCGGCGGATCACCCCTTCGAGGTGAGCGTGAAGAACACCCGCTACACGGCCCGGGACGCGCGGCGCGGCATCTCGCTGCCGCCGGGCTCCTACGAGGCGAAGATCGTCTGCCTCCAGTGCCCCGAGGGCCTCGCCACCTCCATGACCGTGTCGGTCGAGCTCAGCTCGGGTGAGACCACGACCCGCGTCGTCACCTTCCCGGAGTCGAAGTGAGGTTCGCCCTGCCCGCGCTTGCGCTGTTGCTCCTCCCCGGCCTGGCCTTCGGCGCGACGGGCCTCGTCGATGCCGGCGGACAGGCCCTCGATGAGTCGACCCGCGCGCGGCTCCGCTCCACGCTCGCCGACGAGCTGGTCGAGCGTCCGCTGGCGGCGGAGGGGGCCTGGCTCGTGCACGGCGCCGAGCTCGCCAGCGTCCAGACGGGCGGCACCGTCGAGCTGGCCATCGCGGTCGGCGAAGCGCGCGCGCGCCTGGGTGCGCTCCAGACCGCCGCCGCCCGCAAGACCCTCATCGCCGCGCTGGCGGACGCCCCCGGCTCGCCCAACGCGGTCAGCACCAAGCACCTGGCCGCCGCGCTGGAGCTGCTGGGTCAGGCCGCGCAGGACGAAGGCGACGACGCGGCCGCCACCGACGCCTACCAGCGCCTGCTGACCCTCGCGCCCTCCTACTCGCTCTCGACCCCGCCGGGCATGGGCTACGAGGACCTCTTCAACCGCGTCCGCGTGAAGATGAACACGGTGCGCGAGGGCATGCTCGCCATCCAGCACGACCTCGACGAGGTGCACTGGGACGGCGAGCCCGTGCCCGCCGGCTGGTCGGGCTCCCGCTCGGTGCGCCCGGGTGAGCACCTGCTCCAGTGGCTCGCTGGAAACACCCGGCACGGGGTGCTGGTCACCGTGCAGGGAGGCGGCATGGTCTCCCTGGTCGCCAGTGCGTCGCTGCCGCGCCTGCTGGGCGAAGGCGCCTCGGACGAAGGCCGCCGCGTCGCGCTGATCCCGCTCCTGCAGGAGCTCGCGGGCGAGCTGCCGGCCATCGCCGTCGTCCAGAGCCACGACCCGCTGCGCGGCTACACCCTGCGGGACGCGGTCTTCGAGTCCTGGTCCGGTGGCGTCGCCGCAGCCGCGCCGAGCTCGCCGGACCGCGCTCGCTTCGCGGTCGGCGGGGGCTACGGGCTGGTGGATGGCTCGCACTACGGCGAGGTCACCGGCGCGCTCGATATCGGCCTCGTCGGGCCGCTGTCCCTGCGCATCGACGGTGGGGTGGGCATCAGCGAACCCCTCGACTTCGGCGTCGATCACGAGCTGACGGGCAAGGTCTCCCTGCTGCCGGGCATCGGCGCCGGGGTCGTCGTCCGGAAGCCGGACGGCCCGGCCCAACCCTGGGTGGGGCTCAGCCTGGGCGTCACCATCGCGCCGCCCGGCCTGCGCGAGGAGGCCGAGGCGGAAGCGCAGGCCCTCGACCCCGAGCTCGCGGAGCGGCTGGAAGCCCGCGGTCCGGTCGCCTTCCGCGGCTACCTGGACGGCGGCCTGGACCTCGCCCCGCCCGGCCCGCTGCTCGTGCGGGTCTTCGGTGGGGTCGGCTACGGCCTGGGCCTGCAGGTGCGCGCGGGGGCCCAGGTGGGCTTCCGCTTCGGGGGTGCGAAGTGAAGCTGCTGCTGCTCTTGCTGCTCCCCGTCGCCGCCTTCGCCGCGGGCGATGCCTCCCCCCCCTCGCCCAGCGGCGTGCTCGAGGACGCCTGGAGCTTCGAAGGCGAGTCCACCACCGCCCAGTTCGGCTTCCGGCTGGACACGGCGGGCGACGTCAACGGCGACGGCTACAGCGACGCGCTCATCGGCTCGCGCAAGTTCACGGGCGGCGAGTCCCAGGAAGGCCGCGCCTACGTCTTCTACGGCTCCGCCGACGGCCTGCCCGAGTTCCCCTCGTGGACCTGGGAGCCGAACATCGCCATGTCCCACACCGGCGGCGGCGTGTCCGCGGCCGGGGATGTGAACGGCGACGGCTTCGGCGACATCGTCGTGGGCTCGCCCGAGTTCGACGACGCCCGAGGCCGGGTCGACATCTTCTTCGGCTCGCCCAGCGGCCTCTCCTCGACCCCCGACTGGACCTACCTGCACAGCCAGGCCGACGCCGAGTGCGGCTACGCCGTGGCGGGCGTCGGGGACTGGGACGGCGACGGCTACGCGGACGTGCTCTTCGGCGCGCCCTACCAGGACACGCCGACCAACAACGCCGGCTCGATCTACCTGCTCTTCGGCGGGACCTCCCTGGCGCCCGCGCCGCAGTGGTCCTGGACATCGCACGTCGACGACGCGCGCCTGGGCTACTCCCTGGACGGCGCAGGCGACGTGGACGGCGACGGCCGCTCCGACTTCGTCGTCGGCGCGCACAACGAAGCGCAGCCCCCCTCGGGAGCCCGCGGCTCGGCCCGCCTGTGGCTCGGCGGCAGCCGCCCCCCCGCGAACCCCGACTGGCTCTACTACGGCGACGGCGCCTCGGACACCGGCTGGTCCATCGCGGGCCTGGGCGACGTGAACGGCGACGGCCTCTCGGACGTCGGCGTCGGCTCCTACGACTACTCCGGCGGCGAGGGCGGGGTCCTCGTCTTCTTCGGCAACGGCACGACCCTGCCCCCTTCGCCCAGCTGGGTGGGCGAGCTGCACTACATCTCGGCGCACCTGGGCACGTCCGTCTCCGCCGCGGGCGACGTGAACGGCGACGGCTACGCCGACATCGTAGCCGGCGCGTCGCAGTACGAGAGCTCCGCCAGCCACACCAACGAGGGCCGCGCCGTGCTCTGGCTGGGAGGCCCGGGTGGCCCACAAGAGCCCCCCGTGCTCGACATCGAAGGCAACGACTCGGGCGTCTGGATGGGCGAGGCGGTCGCGGGCGCGGGCGACATCGACGGCGACGGCTTCGCGGACCTGCTCATCGGCGCCCCGCTGCGCGACGGCCAGGTCGGGAACAGCGCCGGCGAGGTGACCCTCTACCGCGGGCAGGGTGAGCTGCCTGCCACCGGCTCGTCCCCCGGCCCCGGGCAGGCGGCCGACTGGCAGCTCGAGATCCCCTTCGCGGACGCGGAGCTCGGCACGGACGTCGCCATCGTCGGCGACCTGGACGCGGACGGCTTCGACGACGTGGTCGTGGGCGCGCCCTACCTCCAGTACGCCGGCTCGGACCGCGGCACGGCCTACGTCTACCTGGGCGGCGAGGGGGGCGTGGTCGACGTCGTCGTCAGCGCCTACGAGGGCCCGCGGGACGGGATGCGGCTGGGCCACACGGTCGCCGCGGCGGGCGACGTCAACGGGGATGGCTACGCGGACTACATGGTCGGCGCGCCCTACGACAACGGCCCGAACAGCGTCGACGGCCAGGGCAGCGTCAGCGTCTTCTTCGGCGGCTTCTCGGGGCCGAGCCTCAGCCCGGACGTCGAGATCCTCGGCGGCTCCCCCTTCGGCAACGCGGGCGAGGCCATCGCCGGCGGCGGTGACCTGAACGGCGACGGCTACAGCGACATCGTCATCGGTTCGCCCGACTGGACCGGCTCGATGATCGACCAGGGCCGCATCGCCATCCACTACGGCTCGCCGGCGGGCCCCTCCACGACGCCCGACCTCATCATCGAGGGGGACCAGAACCAGGCCTTCTTCGGCGCCGCGCTCGCCATCGCACCCGACGTCAACGCCGACGGCTTCGACGACCTCTTCGTGGGCCAGCCCTCCTGGGACAACCCCAACGACCCCGGCATCCAGAACCACGGCCGCGCGCTGCTCTACCGCGGCGCCGCGTCGGGCATCCAGCCCACCATCGCCTGGCAGACCTGGGGCTCCACCTGGAACGAGCTGCACGGCTCGAGCATCGCCGGCCTGGGGGACACCGACGGCGACGGCTACGGCGACGTGCTGGTCGGCCAGCCCGGCTACAAGCAGGGCATCGACAACGAGACCGGCAAGGCGCTGCTCTACCTCGGGGGCTTCGGTCAGCCGAGCATGTCCGCCGCCTGGACCACCATCGGGGTCGACGCCTACCAGCGCTTCTCGGCCGCGCTCACCTCGGCCGGCGACCTCGACGGGGACGGCCGGGCGGACGCCCTCGTGGGGGCCTGGGGCACGGACTACGGCAACCCCAACAACACCGGCGGCGTCTACGCCTTCCCGGGGAGCGACGACGGCTTCGCCCCCGCGTCCGACGCGAGCGACGCGGCCTGGGGCGTCAACGGCGTGCAGGACGAGGCGCGCTTCGGCTGGTCCGTGGACGGCGGTCGGGACATCAACGGCGACGGCTTCAGCGACCTCATCGTGGGCGCGATCCAGTGGGACGTGGACGACAGCAGCAACGTCACCGACGACGACGGCGCCGTCTTCGTCTACCTGGGCAACGGCGCGGACGGCGTCGAGCCCGCCTTCGTGCTGGGGGCGCAGCTGAGCGATCCCGACTCCCTCGCCCCGCTCCAGCCGGGCGGCCGCGCCTCCGGCACCACCGTGCAGCTCTCGGTCACGGCCCGCTCGTCCTACGGCGCCCTGAACGCGCGGGTCCAGGTCGAGGCGAAGCCGCTGGGCACCGCCTTCGACGGCACCGGGCTGGTCGAGTCGATCCTCGCCGACACCGGCCCGGCCGGCGTCCCGCTCGACGTCACCGTCGCGGGCCTGGACCAGGGCAGCCCCTACCACCTGCGCTACCGCCTGGCCTTCGACCCCAGCCAGGCGCCGCCCCAGCCCTACTCCCGGTGGATCTCCCTGGGCCGGGCCGGCGAGCCCGCGGGAGTGCACCTGCGCACCGGCTGCGACGCCGACACCGACGGCGACGGCATCTGCGACAGCGACGACGACGACTCCGACAACGACGGCGACCCGGATCTGACCGACTGCGCCGACCTCGATCCCAGCATCTACACCGGCGCGCCGGAGCTCTGCGACGCGATCGACAGCGACTGCGACCTCGATCTCGTGGACGGCTTCGACGACTTCGACCTGGACGAGGATCCCGACTGCACGGACCCCGACGACGACGACGACCTGTCCCTGGATGGGGACGACTGCGCGCCCTTCGACGGCTCGATCCACCCCGCCGCCGCCGAGCTCTGCGACGCGATCGACAGCGACT
>JAJDAI010000076.1 GCA_029261955.1 Deltaproteobacteria bacterium
AGCGGTAGGTGCCGGGCTCGGCCGCGAAGCCGCGCCGCGTGATCTTCATGGACACCGTCCACTGGAACACCCGCGCGCTGTGGAGCACCGCCCCGTTGTCGTCCCTCGTGTCCCGCCACGCGGGCTCCGTGGCGAGGTCCACCCAGTAGCCGTAGCTGTCCGAGGCGAGCGGCTTGCCGCCCGAGCGAAGCACGTCGACCCAGTCCGAGCCGTTCTGCCGCTGGAGCCGCGCGAGCGGGGCGCCCAGCCAGGGCTCCGAGCCGTGCACGGTGAAGGTCGCGACGCCATCCGGGCCGTAGCTCGGATCGGGCTGGACCGAGACGATGCCGAAGTCCAGGGCCTCCTCGAGGTCCCAGGCCGAGTCGGGCGGGACCTGGAACAGCGGCGCCGGCGCCGGCTCCTCCCAGGGCAGCACGCCGCAGACCGGCTCGTTGCGCTGCCGGAAGATCTCCTGCTGCACGTCGCGCATGTACTCGCCCTGCTTCGGGCCCCAGAAGCTGCCGCTGGCCTCGTAGCCCCCGTGCCACCAGTCCTCTTCCTCCAGCGCGTAGCCCACGTAGTCGTTGCCGTAGCCGAAGAAGACGACGTCGCCGACGCCCGCCTCCGCCTGCATGTTCTCGATGAGCCCCTCGGCGAGGTGGGTGCCGGCCTCGCCCGACCAGGTGCTGAAGTGCAGCCCGTCGAGCCGCCCCACCGTGAACATCGACTGCATCGGCGCCGGCGAGTCTTCCGGCATCGGGATGCAGGCCTCGTCCAGCCCATCGAGGACCTGGAGCTCGGCGCAGCTGTCCCAGGCCGAGGAGCAGTAGATGGCGCCCCACTCGTAGAGGAACTCGGTGCCCGTGTAGCCCAGCGCGGAGCGGTTGATGGGGAAGCGGGCGGTGCGCGACTCGATGACCGGCTCGCTCGTGGTCTCCATGCTCGCCAGGGCCAACTGCACGACCTCGCCCATGTAGGCGCCCACGCGCTCGAATCGCTCCATGTGCGAGGCCTGCGGCGAGGCCATGGGCACGGGCTCCATCGCGGGGTTGCCGGGCGACACGTCCGCGGCCCAGGAGTTGAGCATCATCACCGTGACGGGGTGGTCGAAGCTGTCCTCGACCCCCTCTTCGATCGCGCCGGAGACGTCCGCGCTCAACGTCAGATCGTCGATGCCGATGATGGTGCCGTGGATGGCGTAGCTCACGACCAGGCCCACGACCTCGCCCGCCTTCTTCACCGCGATGAGCGGCGTCGTGTCGTTGGTGTAGTCCTCGAGGTCCTCGCAGCGCCGGTCCTCGTGCGCCTCCGGGGCCTGGGCCATCACGTAGCCGAATTCCGCGGGCCCCAGGTCGTCCAGCGCGGCGAGGATCACGTCCGCCAGCGAGTCGACCAGGCGCTCGTAGAAGGCCGGCAGGAACTCGTCGGCGATGACCGCGAAGAGCGTGCCCTCGATGAAGCGCCCCGGCCCCGCGTGGGTGTGCGTCGCGCCGATCATCAGCGCGTCGTCCAGATCCCGGCCGCTGCGTTCGAGCACCTCGGCCACCGCCGCGTCCCGCAGCTGCTGCACCATCGCGATCATGTCGCTGCGCACCAGCACCAGCTCGTGGCCGATGCCGCGGCTCATGGCGATCGCCTTGAAGGTGGGGTGCCCGTGGATGCGCGTCGTGCCCGCGTAGCGCCGCGCGTAGGGGCTCGGGCTGTTGGGCCCACCGATGCCTCCGTTGCCCGACACGCCGATGCCCAGGGGCACGGGCATGCGCACCTCGGCGACCCCCGCCTGGAACTCACCCGGCTCCGAGGTGTCTTCGGTGCAGGGCGGCGGGACCTCGTCCTCGACCGCGGGGCAGGCGGTGAGCAGAAGGGCGAGTACAGCAAACAGGCAGCGCATGGCAGCATCCTCCGAGCGCAGGACCATAGCGAAGACGCCCACCCCACCTCGGGGGAAATCCCGGGCCTGTGCGCACGTAGGAGAGAGCATGAAGGACTTCATCCGAGCCGAGTCGCGCCTCCTCTTGGCCCTGCTGGCGCTCCTCGTCTTGATGAACGTGCCTTACGGCCGCTTCGTTCTCTACCCCTTCCAGCTCTTCTCCACCTGGGTCCACGAGATGGGCCACGGCCTTGCAGCCCTCGCGCTCGGAGGCTCGATCGCGAAGGTCCAGATCTTCGCCGACGGCTCCGGCCTGGCCCACACCGCCCGGCCCGACGCCCGGCTCGCGCACGCCTTCGTCGCCAGCGCGGGCTACGTGGGCACCGCCGTCTTCGGCGCGCTGCTCCTGGCCCTGCGCCGCGTGAAGGGCGTGAGCCGCGCCGCGACTGTGGCCCTGGGCATCGCGATGCTGCTGACGGTGCTGCTCTGGGTGCGGAACCCCTTCGGCATGCTGGCCATCGGCCTCTCCGGCGCGGCGCTCGTCGCGGTCGGCATCAAGCTCCAGGACGAGTGGAACGGCCAGCTCTTCGCGTTCCTCGCCGCCACCTGCAGCCTCAACGCGATCACCTCGGTCCAGACGCTCTTCTCGGCCAACATGGTGGTCAACGGCCAGTCCGTGGGCCGCTCCGATGCGCACGCCGTGGCCGAGAACCTGCTCCTGCCCTCCTGGGCCTGGGCCAGCCTCTGGCTGGTCATCGCCTTCGCCCTGACGGCCCTCGCCCTGCGCTTCCCCCTGGGCCGCAGAGCCGAGTAGTCCCCCGCGGGCCAGCTGGGGTCAGGCCCCACTCAGCCCCCGGTGTGGGGCAGGTGGGGTCTGACCCCCGCCAGCCCGCGGAACCGCGCGCCGCAGCCCGGCGGGGAC
>JAJDAI010000751.1 GCA_029261955.1 Deltaproteobacteria bacterium
CGTCGTCGTCGTCCGCTGCGTCGTCGTCGTCCGCTGCGTCGTCGTCGTCCGCTGCGTCGTCGTCGTCCGCTGCGTCGTCGTCGTCCGCAGAGTCGTCGTCGTCCGAGGCGGAGTCGTCGTCGTCCCCGCCACCACCGCCACCGCCGCCGCGACCGGTGGTGCAGGCAGGAAGGAGCAGAGCGAGGGCGCTGAGGAGGAGCAGGAGTCGAATGTGCACGGCAGGGGCCTTTCGTCGGCCCCTGGTCTACCGCAAGACCGATGGCTTGTCCCCCGGCGTGTGGGCTCTGCGGCCCACCGGGGGCTTATCGCCCGATCGCCTGCCCGATCCAGCGGATCTCGATCTCCACCTCCTCGGGGGCCTCGCCGTCCGCGAGCGTCCCGCGCAGCGTGAAGTCACCCAGGCTGCTCAACTCGTAGACGCTGGAGCCGTGGCCTTCGGTGGTGACCGACTGCCAGTGATCGATCTCGAAGACGCTCGCGTGGGTGCTCGCCGCCCAGGTGATCGTCAGGGTGCCGCTGCTGTCTTCCTCTTCCTCGGAGAAGAACCAGTCCTCGGTGCCGGGGCAGAGCGTGATGTGGACCTCCTCGGAGGACAGCAACTCCACCGCCTGGTCCTCGGTGTCGTTGGGCTCGAGCGCGTCCTCTTCGCAGGCCGGGGTCGCGTCGTCGTCGTCCGCCGCGGAGTCGTCGTCGTCGGCGGAATCGTCGTCATCGCCGCCGGGCTGGGGCGAGCAGGCCGCGAGCAGGAGGAGCAGGAGCAGGATTCGCACGGATTCGACCTCGGGTGCCGCGGGCGGACTTGCGCGCGAGGCCATCTTGCACTGATTCGGCGCCACCGCCCGAACCGCGCGCGCGATCGTGATCGAGCAGGGGCCCCCTGCTACCGTTCCGCCCCCGTGCACATGCGCTCCACCATCCGCGGGGTCGGGTACTCCTTCGACACCGTCAAGGAGGTCCTCGCCAAGGCCAACCCGCCCAAGTCCGGCGACGACCTCGCGGGCGTCTCCGCGTCCAGCGCGGTCGAGCGCACGGCCGCCCGCGCCGTGCTGGCCGACATGACCCTGCGCCACCTGCGCAACAACCCCGTCGTGCCCTACGAGCAGGACGAGCTGACCCGCCTGGTCGAGGACACGCTCGACGAGCAGGCCTTCAAGGCTGTGGGGCACCTGACGGTCGGGCAGTTCCGCGAGTGGCTGCTGGAGAGCTCCACCACCGGGGCCATGATCCGCTCGATCTCCCTGGGTCTGACGCCCGAGATCGTCGCCGCCACCGCCAAGCTCATGTCCAACATGGACCTGCTGGTCGCCGGCGCGAAGTGCCGCGTCATCGTGCGCGCCAACAACACCTTTGGGCTGCCGGGGCGCCTCTCCAGCCGCGTCCAGCCCAACCACCCGACCGACGACGTGCAGGGGATCATGCACTCCGCGCGCGAGGGCCTGGCCTACGGCTGCGGCGACGCGGTGCTCGGCGTGAACCCCTCCACGGACACGCCGGAGTCCACGGCCGAGATCCTGCGCGAGCTGCACGACCTGCGCGTGCGCAACGGCATCCCGACCCAGCACTGCGTGCTGAGCCACGTCATCGTCCAGATGAAGGCGCTCTCCGAGCTGAAGTGCCCGATGGACCTGATGTTCCAGAGCTTCGCGGGCTCGGAGAAGGCCAACGCAGCCTTCGGGATCAACGTGTCCTTGATGGACGAGGCCTACGCGATGATGCGGGAGCTGGGCAGCGCGTCCGGGCCCAACTGCATGTACTTCGAGACGGGCCAGGGCTCGGCGCTCAGCAGCGACGCGCACCACGGCGCCGACCAGGTGACGATGGAGGCCCGCTGCTACGGCTTCGCGCGGCGCTACAAGCCCTTCCTTGTGAACACGGTCGTGGGCTTCATCGGCCCCGAGTACCTCGAGGACGGCCCCCAGATCACCCGCGCGGCGCTGGAGGACCACTTCATGGGCAAGCTGATGGGCCTGCCCATGGGCTGCGACGCCTGCTTCACCTACCACTCGTCCATGAGCCAGGACGAGCTGGAGAGCCTCAAGGTGCTGCTCGGCGCCGCCGGCTGCTCCTACCTGATGTCCATGCCGGTGGGCGACGACATCATGCTCAACTACCAGTCGACCTCGTACCACGACATCCCGAGCGTGCGGATGCTGCTGGGCAAGCGCCCGACGCCCGAGTTCGACGCCTGGCTCAGCTCCGTCGGCATCATGGACGGCGCCGTGCCCGGCCCCCGCTTCGGGGATGTGACGGTGCTGCGATGAGCCTGAGCAACACCCGCACGCTGATGGCGGAGCTGCGGCAGCGCATGGGCGAGGACGACCCCATGCCCTCGCGCCGGGAGCCGCAGCGCATCCCCGATCCGCCGGTGCGGGTCTACCCCAAGCCCCGTCGGCCCAGCCGCTTCGCCAAGGAGGCGGCCGCGCACACGACCGCCCTGGTGGGCATCGGCCGGGTGGGGACGCGCTACGCGACCTCCGTCGTGCTCCAGTTTCAGGCCGAGCTGGCCGTGGCGCACTCCGCCGTGGCGACCGTGCTTCCCGACGAGTGGGCGGCGGAGAACGGCTTGTTGAGCCTGAACTCCCGGGTCGAGGACCACCGCCAGTTCCTGCTGCGGCCGGACCTCGGGCGTCGTCTGGATGAGGACTCCCTGAGCCGTCTCCGCGAGCAGGCCACGAAGGGCGTCGACATCCAGCCCATCCTCGCCGACGGCCTGTCCGCGGTGGCCTGCATGGGCTCGGGGGTCGCGCTCCTGGAGCACCTGACCGCCGAGTGTGAGCAGCGCGGCTGGACGGTCGGCACGCCGATGTGCGCCCGCTTCGCGCGGGTGTGGCTGGAGGACGAGATCGGCCAGGAGGTGGGCGCGAAGGTCGCGGTCATCCTGCTGGGCGAGCGGCCCGGCCTGGGCACCGGTGACGGCCTCAGCGCCTACATGGTCTACAAGCCCGAGGTCGGCAAGACCGACAGCGACCGGAACATGATCTCGAACATCCACCAGCGCGGCATCCCGCCGCCCGAGGCCGCGCACCGGCTGGCCCTGATGGCGGGCGCGATGCTGGAGCAGGTCACCTCGGGCGTGACCCTGGACCTCGGCCCGCTGACCACCGAGCTGGGCGACGCGGCGGGCACGGGCCTGCGCGAGCCGCAGGTGCGGGAGCCGCTGGTCTTCGTGGGCGAAGAAGGGGAGGGGCGATGATCCTGGAGCCGCTGCTGCCGAGCATCCTGAGCGTGCGCCGCATCCCCAACGCGGACCCCGCGCTGCTGCGGGCCTACGGCGCCGACCCCGAGAAGCACACGTCCCTCGGCCTGCTGACCTGCGACCAGGACGACCCCGTCTACGTCGCCCTGGATGAGGCCACGAAGCACGCGTCCGTCGATGTCGTCTTCGCGAAGTCCTTCTGGGCCGGCGCGGGATCAGCGAGCGGGCCGCTGTCGGGCGAGGTGCTGGGCGTGATCGCGGCCTCGGATCCGGCGGAGATCGACGAGGGCCTCGCGGCGATGATCCGCTGCCTGGAGCACGACGCCTGCTTCTACGGCGCCAACGACGACGGCTCCATCGCGGTCTTCCCGCACGTCATCAGCTCGCTGGGCCACTACCTCTCGGCCGAGGCCGGGCTGCCCGTGGGCTCGGCGATGGCCTACCTCGTCGCGCCGCCGATGGAGGCCACCATCGGCCTCGACGCCGCCCTGAAGGCCGCCGACGTCACCGCGGCGAAGGTCTTCACGCCGCCGACCGAGACGAACTTCGCGGCCGCGTGGCTGACGGGCTCGCTGCCCGATTGCGAAGCAGCGGCGGTGGCTTATGCCGAGGCTGTGGTCGCCGTGGGCCGGGAGCCGCGGCAGCTCTGAGGGCCCGGCTCGGTCCGGGCAGGGCCGTGCCAGGAATCTGCGCGTATCCTCCTCCGCCGTGCAGATCCTCGTACTCAACACCGGCTCGTCCTCCCTCAAGGCCGCGGTCGTGCACGCCGAGAGCGGCGTGACGTCCTGGCATGCCCTCGCGGAGCGCCTGGGGGAGCCTGCTCCTCTGGTGCGTTGGACCGCGGACGGCGCCCCGGAACGGCAGGTCGAGCTCCCGCCCGGTGCCGGCCACCGAGAGGCCGTCGCCGAGCTGTTGCGCCGCCTGGAAGAGGACGGCGCCCGGACGGGCCTGGCCGGCGTCGGTCACCGCGTGGTGCATGGCG
>JAJDAI010000752.1 GCA_029261955.1 Deltaproteobacteria bacterium
ATCGCCGGCGTGCTGCCCGGGCTGCAGGCCGGGGTCGAGGACTACGCGCGGGCCAACGCCTGGCTGGACTCCTGGGCTGAAGCGAACGACCGCCGCGATCGACCGGTGGTGAGCATCGCGTGGCCGCCCTGGGTGGGCGCGGGCCTGGCCGCGGGCCTCGCCGAGGCCTACGCAGCGCGCGGCATCCAGCCCATCGAAGCCAGGCGGGCCCTGGCCGCGCTGGACGCGGCGATGGGGGCGGGCGCGCCCCGCGTGGTGGTGCTGCGCCGGTCCAGCGACCGGGCCGTCGCCCTGGCCCCGCAGGCGGGCGACGCCGTGCGGGCGAGGCTGGCTCTGGCCGCGGACCGCGGAATGGACGAGCTGCAGGACGACGACGCGCTCACCGAGCTGGGCGTGGACTCGGTGGCTGCGCTGGAGCTGGTCTCCGACCTGGAGGCCATCGTCGGTCGGGATCTGCCGACCACCCTGCTCTTCGAGCACCGCACCGTGGGCTCGCTGCTGGCCGCCCTGGCCGGCGGGGTCGAGCGGATCGCACCCGTCGAGGCGGAGGCAGCCCAGGACGCCGTGCCCCTGCTCCCCTCCCAGGACACCTTCGTCGCGCAGGCGCGCTACTTCCCCGACGTGCCCGGCAACGTGCTGCTGGGCTGCTCGGTGGGTGACGGCGCGATCGACCGCGGCCGGCTGGAGTCAGCCCTGGCCACGCTGGTCGAGCGGCACCCGGTCCTGGCCTCGCGCGTCGACGGGCGCAGCCTGCGCTTCGACGGCGCGCCCCCGAGCCTGCACTGGCACGAGCAGGTCGACGTCGAGGCCGCCCACCAGCAGCCCTTCGACCTGGAGCGCGGCCCGGTGCTGCACCTGCACTGCGACGGCACGACCCTCGTGCTGCACGCCGCGCACGCCGCCGTGGACGCCTGGAGCGCGGCGATCGCCTTGCAGGACCTGCTCCGGCTGCACGAGGGCCAGGAGCTGCCGCCCCTCCCCTCCACCTGGGCCGACGCCGCCGCCGCCCTGCGCGCCTCCGGCGCCGGCGACACCGCCTGGTGGGCCCGCACGCTGGCCGGCGCGCCACCGCTCGCCCTCGGCCTGCGGGCGCCCGACGAGCAGCCGGCTTCAGGGCCCTTCCGCCTGCAGCGCTGGTCCCTGGACCGCGACGCGAGCGCCGCCCTCATCGAGCGCGCGCGGTCCGCGCAGGTCACGCTGCCGGTGCTGGTGTTGGCGGCCTGGATGCACGGGCTGGAGCGCTGGTCGGGGCAGCACGACCTCGTCGTCCGGGTCGCGCAGGGCCGGCGCGAGGCCCGAATCGCGGGGATCGAGCGCCTGGTCGGATCCTTCGCCGACAGCCTGCCGCTCCGGGTCGTGCTGCAGCCCGGCGAGTCCTTCGACGCCTTCGCGCGGCGGGTCGGCGAGCGCCTGGCCGAGGTGCAGGCCCGCGCTGGCTCCTCGGCCCGCGCCCTGGCGGCGCTGGGCACCCGCAGCGGCGGTCCGAAGGGGCTCAGCCCCGCGGGCTTCAGCTTCCCGCGCCTGGCCTCCGACCCCCAGATCGGGGCCCTGCGCCTGCGGGACGTGGTCGGCGCCTCCGCCTCGGGCTTCACCCGCCTGGGCTTGATCGCCTGGGAGTTCGCTGGACGGCTGGAGGCCACCTGGAACTTCGCGGAGAGCCACCTGGACGCGGCGCAGGTCGCGGGCTGGGCCGCCGACTTCGAGGCGATCTTGCGCCGGCTCGGCGCGGGCGAGCAGGCCGAGCCGCCTTCGGAAGAGACCCTGCACGGAGCCATCCTCGCCGAGCTGCGTCGTCACCCCGAGCGGGTCGCCATCGAGGGGGTCACCTGCGGCCAGCTCGACCGCCGCTCCGCCGCCCTCGCCCGGCGGCTGCCCGCCTCGGAGCGCATCGCCGTCTTCGCGCGCCCGGGGCCCGACGCCGTCGTCGCCGTCCTGGCCATCATGCGCAGCGGCGCCGCCTACGTGCCCATCGACCCCGACTGGCCGGCCGCGCGGCAGGCGCAGGTCCTGGCGAAGGCGGAAGTCGCCGCGGTCGTGCTCGCGCGGGGGCTGGACGTGACGGTCCCCGCGTCCCTCCCGACCTTTCGAGTGAACGAAGACGAGGCCGCGTCCGGCCCCGAGCGAGCGGGCCACCTCGCCTACATCATGTTCACGTCCGGCTCGACCGGGGAGCCCAAGGGCGTCTGCGTCCCCCACTCGGCCAACCTGCTCTTCCAGCGCTGGGTGCGCCGGGTCTTCGGCGTGACCGAAGCCGACCGCTTCGTGCAGACCTCGTCCCTGGCCTTCGGTGGCTCCATCCGCCAGATGTTCACGCCCCTGCTCTTCGGGGCGTCCATCCACCCCGTGCCCCGATCCATCGCCCGCGACCCCGACGCGCTCATCGACTTCATCCGCTCCGAGCGCATCACGATCTGGAACTCCGTGCCCTCGCTCTGGACCCGGCTGATGGACGCCCTGGAGCGCACCGGCCTGGCCGATCCCCTGCCTTCGGTCCGCTGGGTCCTGGTCGGCGGCGAGGCGGTCG
>JAJDAI010000753.1 GCA_029261955.1 Deltaproteobacteria bacterium
TATGCCGGCCGGTCCGTCCTGCGCTGAGCGCGTCCGCAGCCGAGATGGAGGGGCAATGAGCGTCGAACTCGGACCGCCGACCGCCTTGCCGCTGGGGTCGCTGGACCTGCTGCGCGCCGTGGGCCGGGGCGAAGAGCCTGCCCATCCGCTCCGGCCCCCAGACAGGGACGCGCGCGCTCACGCGCGGGGCACCGAGAATCCACGTCCGGATGGCACCGCCTGGTGCATGGGCCGTCGCCAGCTCGAGCGGGCGGGCCGGACGCGGATGGCGTGAAGCGGTCCCTGAGGCAGGTCCGCGCCGTCAAACGCTGAGCCTCAGCTCTCGAGCAGGGACTCCAGCAGCGGAAGCAGCTCCAGCAGCGCCTTGCCGCGGTGGCTGATCGCGTTCTTCTCGTCCGGCGAATACAGCGCCATGGTCCGGCCCTCGGGGTCGCCGGCGACGCGGAAGAGCGGGTCGTAGCCGAAGCCGCCCTCGCCGATCCGGGCGTAGCCGATGCTGCCCTCGCAGGTGCCGTCGGTGTAGCGCGCGCGGCCGTCGGGCGTGACGATGGCCAGGGCGCAGCGGTAGCGCGCGGTGCGCTTCGCGTCGGGCACGCCGTCCAGGCTGGCGATCAGCTTGTCGTTGTTGGCCTCGTCCGCGTCGGCGCCGTCCACGCCCGAGAAGCGCGCGCTGTGCACGCCGGGCGCGCCGCCCAGGGCATCGACCTCGAGCCCCGAGTCGTCCGCGATGGTGATGCGGTCGAACATCTGGGCCAGCGTGCGCGCCTTCTTGTCGGCATTCGCGCGGAAGGTGTCGCCGTCCTCGACCACGTCGGGCACGCCTTCGGCCAGCTCGTCGGGGCTGATCACGGAGAAGCGTGTGCCCTCGAGGATCTCGCGGATCTCGCGGAGCTTGTGCCGGTTCCTCGTGGCCAGGAGGACCTCGGTCATCGCAGGGAGCCCAGGTCCATCTTCGGCAGCGCGGCCAGCTGGAGGGTGCGCAGCGAGGCGCAGCCGCCGATGGCCAGGTCGGTCAGCTCGTCCATCGTCTGGCGGGTGAAGGGCTCCTTCTCGGCCGTGCCCTGCACCTCGATGAGGCGCCCGTCGCCGGTGACGACGAAGTTCATGTCGACGTCCGCGGTGCTGTCCTCGGGGTAGGGCAGGTCGAGGACGGGGGTCCCCTCCCACACGCCGACGCTGATCGCCGAGACCGTGTCGGTCAGCGGCAGCTCGTCGATGGAGCCCTCGTCCAGCAGCTTCTGGCAGCAGAGCGCCAGCGCGACCCAGGCGCCCGTGATGGCCGCGGTGCGCGTGCCGCCGTCGGCCTGGAGCACGTCGCAGTCCAGCCAGATGGTGCGTCGCCCGAGCTTCTTGAAGTCCACGACCGTGCGCAGCGCGCGGCCGATGAGGCGCTGGATCTCGACCACGCGGCCGTCGGGACGTCCCTTGGTGACGCCGCGGCGGGTGCGCTTCGGGGTCGAGCCCGGCAGCATCGAGTACTCAGCGGAGACCCAGCCACGCCCTTCGTTGAACATCCAGCGGGGCACGGTCTCCTCGATCATCGCCGTGCAGAGCACCCGGGTCTTGCCCATCTCGATGAGGGCGGAGCCGTGGGCGAACTCGAGGAAGTTCGGGGTGATTCGTGCGGTGCGGAGTTCGTCGTTGGCGCGGCCGTCGGAACGCATGGGGGGTCTCCTGGTCGAGGGGCGCGGAAAGTAGGGGAGCGGGCGGCGATGGGCAAGCGGCCGCGGGAGGGGCCCGTGAGCCCGGGACCGGGTCGGTACGGCGGTGCTGCGCTCCTTCGGCGGCTGGCGCCGGCGGATCCGGCCTGCGGCCTGGACCCGGGATCAGGAAGACGAGTCGTCGTCGTCCGCCAGCTCCGCCTCGCGCACCGCGTCCAGGCAGCTGAGGAAGTCGAGCACCGTCCGGTACTCCTCGGTCGACGGCATGCGCCCCATGGGCGGCATCGTGCCGTCCTTCATCCGGGCCCAGGTGAGGAAGGTGTTGGGCTTGAGGTAGTCGTAGTCGTCGAAGTTGACGGCCACCGGGGCCGCGTGGCGGTCCTCGCCTTCCTTGTCGCTCCAATGACACCAGGCGCAGTAGGTCTCGAGGATCGGCTGCACGTCCGACTCGAAGTAGGCCTGCTCGCCGTCTGCGACATCCCCGCAGGACGCGGGCGCGGGGTTGCCGTCCGGAATCGCGGGGTCGCAGCCGAGCAACAGAAGCAGCAGCGGAAGCCAGCGCATCAGAGGGTCCCGATCACGATGCCAGCGGCGATGATCGAGCCCGCGGCGGTGAAGGCCGAGATGGCGTGCGTGCTCTCGACCCCGCCCCAGGCGTCGCTGGCCGGGATGACGTTGGCCTGGAGGATGCCGGTGGCGATGACGGTGCCCATCGCGATGCCGTGGATGATGGACAGGACCGCGTGCAGCTCGCCCGAGTCCACCTTCTTCTTGGTCGTCTGCTGCGCCTGGTTCAGCCTCAGGGCCGGCGGCATGGCCCAGGCCGTGATGCCCGCGCTCCAGTAGGTGCCGATGGCGGCGCCGGCGAGCACGCGGTGCACGCCCAGGCTGGGCTCCAGGTCCTTGCGGGGGATGAGCCCCTCTTCCAGGCCCTGGCTGTTGACGATGCCGACGACCTCGCTCGCCACGATGAAGCCCGCGGCGAGGAAGGACAGCACCTGGTGCACGTCCACGAGGGTCCGCCGCAGCTCCAGCTTCTTCTGCCACTTCCGCTTCTCGTCGATGCTCAGCGTGTCCCAGTCCAGATCTTCGGTGGCCCGCTGGCCGGGGGGCGTGATGACCTCGTCCGCCCCGGCCCACTCCAGGTGGGGAGAGGGCGCGAAGGGGCCACGGGCCTGCGCCACGGCGGGCGCGAGCAGGGCGACGGCGAGCAGGAGGGGCAGGGGCCTCATTCGGTGGGGGCTTCCTCGGGGGCGGGTGCAACCGGTGCGACAGGTGCGGGAGGGGGCGGTGGTGCGAAGACTCCGGCGTTCGCCGGGAACTGCACGGTCACCTGGATGGGCAGCTCATTCTTGATGGGCACGAAGACGAGCGTTGGCCGCTTCACGCCGTAGTCCTCCAGGAGGATCTCCAGGGCCGCAGTGACCGTGATCGCGCCGTCCGCGGCGACCTCGACCTGCACCGGAACGGAGATCGTCCTGCTCGTCTCCTTGACCGTCAGCGGCCCCGAGGCGGTGTAGCTGTGGCTGCCCGGCGTCAGCGGCCCCGCGGTGCCGGTGATCGACTCCACATTCCAGCTCACGGTCGGGAAGATGAGCCCCTCCAGCACCTCGAGCATGTGGCTGTCGCGGCGGGTGTTGTCGGAGTTGAACTGGCCCACCTGGATGGAGCAGGCGACCGTCGACTTCGTGAAGTCGGTCGGGTCGAGCGTGAGCTTCGCGCTCCCGCCGCCGTCGAGCAGGTGAGCGTCGTACTCCTTCGCCGGGTGGCTGATGTGGAAGGTGACGTCGAAGTCGCTGCTGGCCAGGTCCGTGGCGGACGCAGGCGCGGCAACGAGCAGGAAGAGAAAGGCGAGGAGGGTCCGCATCGGCGCGTGCAAGCGAAGCATGGGGTCTCCGGTGGGTCAATCGGGCTCGCGTATCAGAGCGTAGGACCGGGCCGGGCGGGCCGCCGGGGATCCCGAGCCGCCGAATCTGCAAGACTGGCGGTGTGGAGCACCCCGCCACGATCCTCGTTGTCGACGACTCCGTCCAGGTCTTGCACCTCGTGCGGAGCATCCTGCAGCGCGAGGGCTTCGAGGCCCGCACCGCGGAGAGCGGCGAGCAGGCCCTCGAACTGGCCCAGGAAAACCACTTCGACCTGGTGGTGATGGACGCGATGATGCCCGGCATGTCGGGCTTCGAAGCCTGCGACGAGCTCAAGCGCATGCCCCGCCACCAGGGCACGCCGGTGCTCTTCCTCACGGGCATGACCGACCTGCGGACCTACCAGCAGGCGGTGGATGTCGGCGGCGACGACCTGCTCGGCAAGCCGATCAACCGGGCCGGCCTGCTCATCCGGGTCCGGTCCCTGCTCCGCCTGTCGGAGCTGCGCGCCAGCCGCGAGCGCCACGTGCGGCGCCTGGAAGAGCAGGCCCGCGAGCTCCAGCGCCTGGAGCGTCAGCGCACGGAGCTCGTCGACTTCCTGCTGAACGACCTCGAGCCGCCCCTTGCGGCCCTGCATCGTTGGGTCGGACGGCTGAAGGGCGCGGGCGGCGAGTCCGCCGAGATCCAGCAGGCCGCCGACGAGCTGGGCCACGAAGCGGGGGTGCTCGGGCGCCTCGTCAGCAACCTGGCCCTGGTCGCGCCGGAGTCGGGCGCTGGCCTCGTCGCCGACCGGCGGCCCATCGACCTGGGCATGCTCATGGAAGACGTCTGCGCCCGCGCGCGGTCGTCGGTGGAGCGCCGCGGACTGGAGCTGCGCCTGTCCATCGACCCGGACGCTGCGGCCCGCCGGCCCGAGGCCGACGCCGAGCTGCTGCGCCCGGCCCTGGAGAACCTGCTGGACCACGCCCGGCGCTTCTGCGAGCCCGGGGACCGCATCGAGCTGGCCCTCGCCGTCGTGAGCGACCAGGCCGTGGCGCTGCGCGTCAGCGACCCGGGGCGGGGCGCCGAAGAAGAGCAGACGCGGTCGATGCGCGAGGCGGCCTTCTCGGGTTCGCTGCCGCGCGGTCGTGGCCTCGGCCTGGAGTACTGCCGCGCCGTCGCGGAGGCTCACGGTGGTTCCCTCGCCATCCACCCCGAGCAGGACGCCTTGCGCGCCGAGATCCTGCTCCCGGCACCCCGGCACTGACGCGTGGGCGAGGGGTCCGACGAACCGCCGAAGCCATTCGACACCGACCTGGTCGCCCTGGCCTGGACGAGCCGGCCGTACCTGCCCGCGGTCGAGGTGCCTCCCATCGACCTGACCGAGGTCTCCGAGCGCTACGAGGAGCGCGAGGAGCTGGGCCGCGGCGCCATGGGCCGCATCGTCCTGGCTTGGGACAAGGACCTGCGCCGCGAGGTCGCGCTCAAGAGCCTGCTGCCCGCGCTGGCCGACCAGCCCGAGGCCCGGGAGCGTTTCGTGCGCGAGGCCCGGCTCGGTGCACTCGACCACCCCTCCATCGTGCCGGTGCACGAGCTCGCGGCCGACGCCGAGGGGCGCCCCTTCCTGGTCATGCGCCGCCTCCAGGGCCGGACCCTGCGCGAGATCCTGCACGAGCGGCGGCGGGGTTCGCCGGATCAGACTCGGGTCTGGAGCCGGACGCGTCTGCTCGGCTCCTTCGTGCAGCTGTGCATGGCCGTGGCCTACGCGCACGACCGCGGGGTGCTGCATCGGGACCTGAAGCCCGACAACGTGATGATCGGCGACTACGGCGAGCTGCAGCTGCTGGACTGGGGCGTCGGCGCGCGCTTCGAAGAGGTGGCAGACCCCGAGTGGGAGCCCGCCGAGGTCCGCGGCACGCCCGGCTACATCGCGCCCGAGCTGCTCGTCGCCGACGACGTGGAGAACCCCGCGCGCTGCGACGTCTACGCGCTGGGCGTCATCCTCTACGAGCTGCTCACGGGCACCCGCCCCTGGGAGGACCTCGAGGCCCGTCAGATCCTCGAGAAGACCGTCACCGAAGACCCCGAGCCGCCTCGCAAGCGCTCGCCCTGGACGAGCATCCCCGCGGTGCTCGAGCGCATCTGCCTGCGCGCGATGGCCAAGGAACCGGACGACCGCATCGCCAGCGCCGCGAAGCTGGCCCGTGCCATCGAAGAAGCCCTGGCCGGGGAGCGCGAGGCGCAGCGCCTGGAGGGTGAGGCGAAGGCCAAGGTCTTCGAGGCGGACGTCTGGCTCCAGCGGCTCGACGGCCTGCGGGAGCAGATCCGCGACGCGATCACTGCGGCCCACGAGGAGCGCCGCAAGGTCGCCCCCTGGAGCCGCGTCGAGCAGAAGCGCGCCGCCTGGAAGGCCGAGGACGCCGTCGGCGCGCTGCGGCACCAGCTGGACGACGCCTTCGACGCCGCGCACCGCTCCCTGCTCGCCGCCATCGAGCGGGTGCCCAGCCACACCGAGGCCCGCAAGCGCCTCGCCCGGCTCTGGTGGACGCGTTACGAGGACGATGAGGACCGCCACGACCGCCGGGGCGCTCGCTGGAGCCGCGCGCAGGTCGCCATGTGGGACGACGGCACCTTCGCCTACAAGCTGGCGCCGGGCAGCTCGCTCTCCGTGGTCTCGGACCCGCCGGGGGCGATGGTGCTGTGTTACCAGCTGGCCGAGATCGACCGCATGTTGCTCCCCGGCGAAGGCGACGAGTTGGGCGCCACGCCCGTGGACTCCGCCAGCGTGCCCGAAGGCTCACACCTGCTGATGCTCGAGGCACCGGGACGCCTCGCGGTGCGCTGCCCGGTGCACGTGACGCGGGGCCGACACCAGGAGCTGGATCTGTGGCTTCCCCCCTGGGACGCCCTGCCCGCGGGCATGGTCTACGTGCCTGCCGGCGAAGCGATCCTCGGCGACCGCCGCCGTGCAGGTGGCTACTCGGTCACCGGCCCGCCGCGCCAGGTCGTGGTGCCGGCCTTCGCCATCTCCACCTTCCCGGTGACCTTCAGCGACTACATCGAGTTCCTGGAAGATCTCGCCCGGACGCACGTCAACGAGGCCGCCCGCCGCCGCCCCCGCCTGGCACGCCGCGGCTACCTCGTCGTCGAGCAGGACGGGCACCTCACCCCCGCCGTGGACCGACTCGTGGATGGCCAGGCCCGGGACCGGGTGGGGGATGGCTGGAGCCTGCCCGTGGTCGGGGTCAGCTGGAGCGACGCGTCCGCCTACTGCGCCTGGCGCGCCGAGCAGGAGGGGCTGCCCATCCGGCTGCCCCGTGAGGACGAGTGGGAGAAAGCCGGCCGCGGCGTCGACGGCCGCCTCTTCCCCTGGGGTCCGCGCTACGAGCCCGGCTTCGCGACCATGGCCGACGGCACGGCGCACGCCCCGAGCCTCGCGCCGGTGGGGCTCAGCGGCATGGACGAGTCGGTCTACGGCGTGCGGGACCTGCAGGGCGGTGTCGCCGAGTGGTGCGCCGACTGGTTCGACGAGGAGCAGCGGGTCCGGGCCGTGCGTGGCAGCCACTGGAACACGACCGGGGGTCGCACCCTGGCCATTCGCGTCGGTCGCCCCCCCGAGGGTCGCTGGGACACGGTGGGCTTTCGCGCGGCCTGCTCGATGATCCCGAAGTGATCAGCGCACGTCGTCGATGCTGACGATCGTCGCGTCGATGTCCCTCGAGCGCAGCTCGCCTTCCCGGGCGACGCGGATCCCCCGCGCGAGGCGGCCCAGGAGCTTGCGCGAGGCTTCAGCGTCTCGCGGGGCGTTCAGCATCGCCTGAGCCACCGCCGCCTTCGGGGGCCGGTTCCGGGCCTCGATCTGCAGCAGGACCTTCAGCAGGGAGACGAGCGACGCGGCCGCGACACCGTCCATGGCGAACCGCCGCTCCATGCCGGCCCAGAGCTCATCGAGCCGGGGCTCCAGGCGGGCGAAGAGGCAGTCCATGAGCACCGCCGCGTCCTGCCGGTCGGGCCCGCGGGGCTCGACCCACTTCGCGCCCGCCAGCAGCTCGAAGAGCATGACACCGACCACGTAGAGGTCCGAGCGCCCGTCGAGCTTGCCCCCGCGGATCTGCTCGGAGCTCATGTAGGGGGGCGTGCCCTTGGTGATGCCGGCCTCCGTCAGCGCCCGGCGGTCGAGCGCCCAGGCGATGCCGAAGTCGAGGATCCGCGCCGTGCCCGCCTCGTCCACCATCACGTTCGCCGGCTTGAGGTCCCGGTGAACCACCCCCAGCGGGGAGCCGCGAAGACGCGCCGCGTGCGCGACCGCGAGGCCGGCGAGGATGTCGTCGACCAGCCGCACGACGGCGGAGAGGGGCACCGTGCCGGGCATGGCCGTGAGCAGCTCGGAGAGGTCGCCCAGGGTCACGCCCTGCACGTATTCCAGCGCGAGCACGTGCCACAGGCCGCCGTCGGGACCCGCCAGCTCGTCGTGGGCTACGAAGCGCACGACGAAGGGGCTGTCGATGGCCTGGAGCAGGTGCGCCTCGTCCTGGAGCGCGAGCACGTGCTCGGGGCTCGATCGCACGATCTGCGGGTTCAGCACCTTCAGCGCGAGGAAGCCGGGGCGGTCCGTCCGCTCCCCGCGGTAGACGGACGCGAAGGCGCCGCTGCCCAGGGCTTCCAGGAACCGATAGGGCCCGACCACTTGGGGGAAGTTGGGGCCGGTGGGGGGGCGTGCGGCGATCACGGGTCGAACCTAGCGGCTGCGCGCCCGCGCCCCAAGGCCACTGAGGGGGTCGTCGTACCCGGTGGCTGGGTGGACGCAAAGGCAGCCGGCGTGATACGACCGTGCCACTCGCGCGCGTCACTGCCCGTCCGCGCGCCCGACCAGGAGCCGATCGCATGCACCGCTGGACCCTTGGAACGCTCTTCGCTTTGCTGGCCCTGTCGCTGGCGGCTTGCCCCGCGACCAGCACGCAGAAGGGTCTCGAATGCGACCTGGACGTCGAGAAGCTGGCCGGTGACTGGGTGAGCCTCAAGGGCGGCGGCACCGGTCAGGACGTGCCCGACAAGTACGCCCGCCTCCGCTTCTACGAAGAGGACGGCAAGCGCAAGGCCATCTACACCGCGGGTCAGCTGATCCCCGGCAAGCCGATGACGAACAAGTACAAGTACGAGTTCCTCGAGAAGGACAGCCTCAACGCGGCCGTCTACGTGAAGAACATGTTCCCGGACAAGTCCAACCAGCGCATCGAGCGGCTGAAGAAGGACAACCGGTCGCTGGGCCTCAAGTTCGAGGGCCGCATGTACATCTCCATCGACAAGAAGCGCTGTGCGCTCGTCCTGTCGGACATGTACGTCACCTACGTCAAGGGTGAGCGGACCGAGGACTCCAACCCCGCCGGCACGCGCACCTACCTGCGCGCCAACCCCCAGGAGCCGCCGCTCGCGTTCGAGCACTGCACCGAGTCGGGCCAGCTGATGGCCTTCGCCACGGAGACCGTGGACTGGGAGAAGGACAAGCCCCTCGACTCCAAGAACGACATCTACAAGAACGAGCCGGTCTGGCTCCACTGGGTCAACAAGATCTACGAGGGCTACTCCGAAGAGGAGGCCAAGAAGGCGCTGACCCGTGACGGCTACTACGCCGAAGAGGGCGCGACCTACGAGCTCGAGATGTGGGCCAAGGACCACCCCTGGGGCGGCGGCACGGAGGTCACGAAGAAGGCCATCACCCCCGGCGAGGACGGCGTCCTCAAGTGGAACTGGCAGGGCGCCTTCGACAGCGCCCCCAAGGACGGCATCTTCGGCGAGATGTATCGCTACAAGACGGTGGGCGGCAAGCGCAGCCTCATCGGCGCTGCCTGCAACTACTTCACGCCCGAGCCCGAGCGGAGCGAAGAAGAGAAGAAGGCCGCTGAGGAAGAGGCTGCGAAGGACACGAAGTAGCCCTTCGGCTCCCAAGAACCTCGAAGGCCGGCCCCGTTCGCGGAGCCGGCCTTCGACGTTCTGGGCTCTGGGTGCCCGCTCGTCCGGTCGATCAGGGGCGGATGTCGACCCGCCAGGACACGCCCGTCGGCGTGTCCATCACGACGATGCGACTGGCCTCCAGCTCGGCGCGGATGGTGTCGGCGCGGGGCCAGTCCTTCGTCTCCCGGGCCTGCGAGCGGTCGACGAGCAGCTGCTCGATGTGCGCACGGTCGATGCCCATGGCGCCGAGCCGCTTCGCCTTGACCTCCTCCTGGAAGGCCTCGATGTCGCTGCCCAAGAGCCCGAGCGCCGAGTCGGCGAGCTTGAAGGCCTCCAGGGCCCCGGCCACGACCGGCCCGCCCCGCTTCTTGGCCTTCTTGTGGCCGGCGAAGCGGTTGATGGAGCGGGCCAGCTCGAAGAGCTGAGCCAGCGCC
>JAJDAI010000754.1 GCA_029261955.1 Deltaproteobacteria bacterium
GCCAGGCGAAGTTCACCGACATGATCTCGATGACCGGCCGCACGCCGAGGAAGCTGGCGCCGATCGCGACCCCCGTGAACGAGCCCTCCGAGATCGGCGTGTCGATGACCCGCTCGGGGCCGTACTTGTCGAAGAGGCCCAGCGTCGCCTTGTAGGTGCCGCCGGCCATGCCCACGTCCTCGCCCATCACCAGGACCATCTCGTCCCGGGCCATCTCTTCGTCCTGCGCGCGGCGCAGGGCCTCCCAGAGGGTCAGCTCAGCCACGGGGGCCTCCCGTCACGTAGGGGTCGTTCGGCGCGAAGACGTGGCGCTCGACGTCCGCGAGATCGGGGTCGGGGGACTGCTCGGCGTAGCGGACCACCACCTGCTCGATCTCGGTGATGATCTCGCGGTCCATGGCCTTGTAGGCCGCCGCTGTCAGGTCGCCGGACGCGATGAGCCGCTCGCGCAGGATGACGAGCGGGTCGCGCTTCCTCCACTCGGCCTGCTCCTCCTTGCTCCGGTACTTGCCGCCGTCGGACATGGAGTGGCCGCGGTACCGGTAGGTCTTCAGCTCGAGGAAGTAGGGGGTGCGCGTCGTGCGCACGTGGTCCACGGCGACCTTCGCGGCGGCGTAGACAGCTTCGACGTCCTGCCCGTCCGCGAAGTCGTTGGGGATGCGGTAGGCGTCGGCGCGCTTGTGCTGGTCGAGCTCGGCCGTCGATCGCTCGATGGAGGTGCCGATGCCGTAGAGGTTGTTCTCGCAGACGAAGAGCACCGGGAGCTTCCAGACCGCGGCCATGTTCATGGTCTCGTGGAAGGTGCCCTGGTTGTTGGCCGCGTCGCCCAGGAAGCAGATGGCGATGGCCTCCTCGCCCTTCATCTTCAGGCCGAGGGCCATGCCGGCCGCCAGCGGGAAGGGCCCGCCGACGATCGCGTAGCCGCCCATGAAGCGCTGCTTCACGTCGAAGATGTGCATCGAGCCGCCGAAGCCGCCGCTCGAGCCCGTCGCCTTGCCGAAGAGCTCGGCCATGACGGCCTTGGGATCCGCGCCGCAGGCGATGGCGTGCACGTGGTCGCGGTAGCCCGTGATCACGCAGTCCTCGCCGGGGCGCGCGCTCGCCATGACGCCCAGCGCGCAGGCCTCCTGGCCGGGGTAGAGGTGGAGGAATCCGCCGATCTTTCGTTCGACGTAGGCCTCGTAGCAGGATTCTTCGAAGCGCCGCGCGTAGACCATGTCCCGCAGCAGCCGCTTCTTGAGGTCGGTGTCCATGTGCTCCCTCTGGCGCGATAGCTGCGCACCGTAGACCAGGGTCCGGCGACCGTCGACTTCGTGACGCGCGGCGGCTGTGTGGGTGCTATAGGGTCGCTGTCGATTCGGAGAACCAGGACGCGCATGAACGAGCTTGCCCTGACGCCCTACGTGGGCCGGTTGCGGAGCGAGGCGACCGCCGCCCTGCGGGCGTGGCTCGCGGTGGGCGAGGGCGTGGAGCTGAGCTGGCGGGACCTGGGCGGGGCGGGGATCGGCGAGGTGTCGGCGACGCTGCAGGCCGAGGGCCAGCGGCTCGATCTGGTGCTCCGGGAAGCTGCCCCCGAGGCGGCGTGGCAGCGAGCGGGGATCCAGCTGACCGTGCGGCGACCGGGGCAGCGGGATCCCCTGGCGGACCCCCTCGCCCGGAGCTGGCTCGCCGCCCTCGCCCAGCGCTTCGCCGGGGATGAGCGGGCCGCAGATGCCGAGCTCCTGCCCGCGCTCCAGCGCCTGCGCGTCTTCTCGACCGAGGGCATCAGCGACGACGACCTGCGCCACATCGAGCGCACGAACGTCGGCGTCAGCGGCTTCCTGCGCCTGGGCTTCCACTGCAACCAGCGCTGCTTCATCTGCCCGCAGGGCCGGCACTGGCCGGGCGCGCCGGACGAGCAGGTCTGGCAGTGGTTGGAGGAGTTCGCCGCCCAGGGCGTGAAGCAGCTGACCATCTCGGGCGGCGAGCCGACCACGAACAGCCTGTTGGTGGAGCTCGTGCGCCGCGCGGCGGGGGAGCACGGGATGTGGGTGTCGCTGCAGACCAACGCCATCGCGTTCGCGAGCTCGTGGAAGGTCGATCGGCTGGTCGAAGCGGGGCTCGGCTTCGTCTTCGTGTCGCTGCACAGCGCGGATCCGTCGGTCTCGGACGCCTTCACGCGGGCTCCGGGGACCTTCGATCTCACGGTGCGCGGCATCCACAACGCCCTCGACGCGGGCCTGGACGTGGCGATCAACTGCTGCGTGGAGGCGAGCACCGTCGGAGGCCTGGAGGCGCACGCGCGCTTCGTGGTCGAGCAGTTCGCAGAGAAGCACCCGAACCACACCGTGCACCACGTCGAGTACTCGCAGCCGGGGGCCTACTTCGACCGGGCACGGGAGCGTGAATCGATGGTCGGCCTGGACGCCGTCCTGCCCCAGCTGACGGCGGCCGCGCGGGTGCTGCGCGAGGGCGGGGTGGAGCTGGAGTGCACCGGCACCTGCGGGTTCCCGCTCTGCATGCTGCGGGATGAGCCGGAGCTCGTGGCGCGGCAGGACCGGGACCGGCAGCATCTGGACGCCCGGACCTTCGCTCCGGAGTGCGAGGCCTGCGCCGTTCAGCCTTTCTGCGTCGGGGTGAGGCGGGAGTACCTGGAGCTGCATGGCGGGCGTGGTCTGGCGGCCTTCGAGGCCGTGCCCGGGGCGTGACTACTGGTAGCGAAGCGGCACGCTGAACCCGACGCCATCGGGCATGTCGTGGGCGGGGAAGGGCGCGTAGCCCATGACGTCGACCACGCAGTCGGCGAAGCCGTCGGCGCCGGTGTCGTC
>JAJDAI010000755.1 GCA_029261955.1 Deltaproteobacteria bacterium
CGTCCTCGGGGGCGCGGACCGGGCCGAGGCCGGAGAGCCGCTCGAGGACCTGGGTGCGCTGGGCGCGCCGGTCGTGGGCCTCCCCTCCCCCGGCCTCCAGCTGGGCGATGCGGGCGTTGAGGCTCGCGACCTGCCCCGCCAGGTTGTTCAGGGTGGCCACCTGGCCCTGGACCTGCTGGTCGAGGGAGCTCTGTTGCTCGCTCAGGGCGGTGGCGGTCTGGTTGAAGAACTGGACCGCGACGCTGCCCGACGCCAGCACGCCGAGGCGCAGCCCCGAGGAGGCGGGGTCCGACTCGAGGGCGGAGAAGGAGTCGAAGAAGCCCGCGAGCGCATCGGAGAGCGTGCCGTGCTCGCTCTCGACGAAGCTCGCCTCGATGGTCTGGAAGCTGCGCGCGCGTGTGGAGTCGTAGGCCGCGGTGCCCGAGCGGCCGAACACCGACGCCTGGCTGAAGCGGTCGTAGGTGGACAGCACCTGCTCTGCGCTGACGCCCTGCCCCAGCAGCAGGCCCTGGGTGCGGACGGTGCCCTTCGCGCCCAGGCTGACCACCTGACGCGCGTAGCCCTGGGTGTTGGCGTTGGCGATGTTGTTGGACGCCACCGACAGGCCCGTGCTGGCCGTGTTCAGCGCGCGCGAGCTGTGGTTGAGAATCGAGAAGAGGCTCACGTCCTGCTCCTGCCTGCTCGCTAGATCGACCGCCGGAACAACTCGCCACTGCTGGCCTGGGCGCTCGCCTGGCCCGACGCGTCGTATCCGGGGTTTCGGGTCTGCGTCACGAGGCCCTGGCCGAGGTGCTGGGTGAACTCCAGGACCTGGGCGATGAGGACTTCGTTTCGGCGGGAGAGGACGGCGATCTCGTCACGAAGCTGTCGCAGGGCGTCACGTTGTTGACGCAGCTTCTGGGCGCAGAAGGCGGGGGCGGCCGCGGCCAGGGCGTGCAGGGTGACGGCGCGCGCGAGGCTGCCCGAGCCGGTGATGCCGCGCGCGGGGCTGGGCAGACAGGCCTCCTGGTGGCCCGCGCGACTCGCGCCGGCGGCGGCCAGATCATCCAGCAATTCCGCCTGCTTGAGGGACCAGGTCTCGACAGCTGGCACGTCCAGGCGGACCAAGGGGCCCTGCCCAGCGTCCGCGTGGTTGCGGAGCCGGGCGAGGAGCGAAAGCTCGGAATCCAGGGCCTCGACGAGGCGCTTCCAGTGCGGGTTGGGGCTCATGCCACCTCCGGTCGGTCGAGCCGGGTGCTGCGACCGCAGAGAGAGGTTGCAGGGGGCATGCCAACACCGTGCTGGCGTTCCCCGAGCCGGGGGTCAGGAGGACCCCCGGCCGGGGGCGCTAGAAGAGGTCCCGGGCGATCAGGGCGGCGAGCTCCTGGGGATCCGCCGCCATCGCACCGGAGTCGATGTCGGCTTTCGCCTGGTCGACCACGTCCTGCCGGAGATCCGGCGTGGCCTTCGCGGCCTTGACGATCTCCTGGACCTCCTCGACCTCGTGCGACAGCGACACGGTGGACGCGCTCGGGGCGGCTAGACCCGAGCTGGCGCGCTCGACCGCGCGGGTGGGCTCTGCTTCGCGGGCAGCGTTCGCTTCCTGGGCGCGGTTCTGCTGAAGCGCTTGGAGGCTTACTTCCTTGCCTGTGACCTTCATCGTCGGCTCCTGTGGCTCGGACCAGCGGGCTGGACACGAGCGGCGGATCCCCATTTCGGGGATCTGGAGGCTTCATCGGCTGGGGGGCTCGATCCCTTTAGAAGAAAAGTGAGATTGTGGTGTCGAATTCTCGACCATCCTGCTGCGGGTTGGGTTCTCTGGCCTGCCGAGGCCGTCATCTTCTTCATCGGCGGCCCGGCGGAGGACTTGAGAATCACTCCAACTCGAAGACGATCTCCGCCCCGCCCGAGATGTCCGACCAGTCCAGGGTCGGCTCGGTCCATTCGACGCCGTCGACCGTGATGCGCGCGACGGCGGTGGGGTCCGCGGCGTCCTCGAGGCCCGGGGCGCGGGTCATCAACCAGCCCTCGCCGATCCGCGTGCGCACGGCCTCGAAGCGCGGCACGCCGAGCACGTAGGTCGTGGTGCCGGCGATGGGGTAGAGGCCCGCGGCCGAAAAGACGTACCAGGCGGCCAGGGTGCCGGCGTCGTCGTTGCCGGAGAGGCCCTCGGGCCCCGGGAAGTAGCGCTCGTCCTCCGCCCAGCGCGCCCAGCGGCGGGTGAGGTCGGGGCGGCCAGCCAGGGCGAAGAGGTAGGAGGCGTGGATGCTGGGCTCGTTGCCGTGCCAGTAGTAGAGGCTCGGGAAGGTGAAGACCGGGTCGAGCGTCGCTTGGTAGAAGAAGCGCTCGAGGCGCTCGACGAAGCGCTCGGCGCCGAAGAGATCGACCAGGGCCTCGGCGTCCTGCGGCGCCATGAAGGTGTAGTGCCAGGCGTTGCCCTCGACGTAGGCGTCGTGGGAATCGAGCGGCTCGAAGGGCGTGAGCCAGGTGCCGTCGGCCGAGCGCGGGCGCAGGAAGCCCGACTCGTCGTCGAACAGGTTCCTCCAGCCCTCGGAGCGGGCTCGGATGGCGGGCTCGCGCGGGTCGCCGAGGTGGGCGGCGAGGTTCGCGGTGGCGTGGTCGGCCCAGGCGAACTCCAGGGTCTTCGCGACCGAGCCCCCTCCCCCGTCCACGCTCAGCCAGCCCTGCGCGTCCCACTCCGCCCAGCGCCCGCGCTGCGAGGCGGTGTCGAGCATCTGCTCGAGGGCGGCGTCCGCGTCGACGTCCCCGATGCCGCGCAGCAGCGCGCCGCTGATGGCGATGTGGGCGGGGTCGCCGATCATGCCGCCGGTGTAGCCGGTGCCCAGGGGCCAGCGCGGGATGTGGCCGCCCTGCTCGCCCATGGCCAGCAGCGAGCGCACGAAGTCGCTCTGGCGGTCCGGGTCGATGAGGTTCATCAAGGGGTGCAGCGTCCGGTACGTGTCCCAGAGTGAGAAGTCGGTGTAGTAGGTCCAGCCCTGGGCCTCGTGCGGGGCCCCGTCGAAGCCCTGGTACCGCCCGTCCACGTCGGTGAAGAGCGTGGGCATCAGCATCGAGTGGTAGGCGGAGCTGGCGTAGTTGGCCCGGGCGACCGGGTCGCCGCCGGCGATGGTGAGGCTGGAAAAGGCGTCGTCCCAGGCCTGGCGCGCGGCGGCCGCGGTGGCCTCGAAGTCGAAGCCGGGCTGCTCCGCGTCGAGGTTCGCGCGCGCGCCGTCCAGATCGACGAAGGACAGGGCGACCTGGACCTCGACATCGCCGCCGTCAGCCAGGTCGAAGGCGAGGAAGGCGCCCAGCGCGCCGTCTTCGTTGTCATCGGGGGTCCAGACCTCGGTCGAGGTCGGCGCCTGGTCGAAGCGCACGACGAAGTAGACGGTCTCGCCCCCGTGACGCCCGGAGTAGCTGCCGTCGAAGTGCAGCCAGCCTTCCCACTGCGTGAGGTCGGCGTTCGGGGTGAGCTCGCCTTCGCTGAAGCTCATCTCGGGCAGGACGTGCGAAATGTCGAGGATGAGGCCCGCGTCCTGGGCGGGCGGGAAGCTGTAGACGTGGTGGCCGGTGCGCGGGGTGGCCGTCAGCTCGACGCCGACGGGGCCTGCGTCCGTCTCCAGGTTCACGCCGTAGCGGCCGGGGCTCGCGATCTCGGAGTCGAAGTCCTTCCGCAGCTTGTACTCGACCTGCCGGCGCAGCTGCTCGTCCCAGTTCGTGGCCGGCTGGAGCGCCACGGCGCCGTAGTCGGGGATGCCG